>NZ_CM002692.1:1075622-1187114 GCF_000632515.1 Parageobacillus genomosp. 1 | reverse complement strand
TTCATAGGCATATAGCTGGTCGTCCTGAAAGGGACACTTCGGACATCTTGTATGGCTACTCCTCTCGTTGAACGGAGGGGGTTCTTGGAACCTTTGAGCAACAACAGCCAAAGGAAACAAGAATCCCCCACTTCCACCGGCATGAGCAGGTAAGTGGGGGTAGTTCAATTTACTGGTATCCAGATTTCAGAATAAAAATCAGGGCTGGAGGGATCTTCGTCTGTATATACTTCTAATGCTGGTGTGCCTGCATGCTCATAACCACTGGATGGAAGCCATTCTGAAAAAATTTGCTTCCATGCTTTCTGCATAGCCTCTGGCATCGGCCCGTGAACTTCAAATACAGCCCATTTGGATGCAGGTACTTCCAATTTCAATAATCCGTCGGGTGTGTCACCATCATATTCCGTGGCTACCCAATAATCCATTACTTGCTTCTGTGTATCGCTATTAGCGACACATACACCCAGTACACCTTTAATTTGACCATTGTTCAACTTCCATAATAAATCGACTGTTCCATCCTCATTCACTTCATCCCACAGTTTTGGAATACCCACAAGATTCTCCCCATTGACTAATGAAAATTCTCGCTTGATTCCTACTACTTGAAAACTATCTCTTTCCACAACTCTGTATTTCATTGGTTCTGCTCCTTTCCATATGCTTTTTATTAGGTCCTCTTTACAAAAGTAAGTGAAAAAAATCTTATCTGTTTTTACATGTACACTTTACCGAATTATCTTCTGTTTCTCAATGACTTTCCATAAAACGATAACGGAATCCTTCATCTACATCATCTACAAGTGAGTTTCCTTGACTCTTCTTCTTGGCTCACTTTGCTTGGCAAAAAACACTGGTACATACAAGAGCACGGCAATCGTGTTGATGATGACCAAAATGAGCATCAGTTCGTTCATCGAAACGAGGTCGACCAACCAACCGCTAAGCACATCCCCTAACCTAAGTACAAAGCTAGATCATAAAACGGCAACGTGATGTTATGATAGTTGGCCAGGCTTTCTTTGGAAAGTTCCTTGGATAAAAGCGTGTAGTAGGTGATGTACGCGATACTTTCGGGTATCCCGACCAATACGAGAATGGCCATGGCAACCATGAGATGGTCGGAGAAATACATCATGCCGAAACACAGACCTTCCGCCAAATAAACGTTTTTAAAAAAACAGCCCTCGACGAACCCCTCCTAAATGCTTGGCATTATAGAAGGGGAATGCGTCGAGGGTTTCGGTTCAAATTCTGTTTTTATATGCTTGAAACTTGTGTTCTTTTATCATGTTTACTTAAAAGATTCGGTGCCGTTAAGTAAACGAGCCCGTTTCCTTCCAATGCTTTCGGATAGCCTAGCGGCATTGTACGTTTGATTAATTGAGCATAGAGTTCAGGTTCTGTAAGCTTTCGGCCAAATTCTTTTTGGGATAATTGCTTGATTAAAGCCAAAGCCCCCGAAACATGAGGGGTTGCCATCGATGTACCACTAAAAACAGCGAATTTTCCGCCTGGAATGGTGGAAAGAATTTTTTCCCCCGGTGCAACAACATCAATTTCCTTATTGGAATTTGTAAATCGTGATATTTGGCCATCGAGACTGACGGCTCCAACTGAAATAACTTCATTGTAGGCTGCCGGATAAGAAAGTTCTTCCGTTCTTTCGTTTCCGTCACCTTCATTTCCTGCCGCACATACCACTAAAATATTGTTTTCAACGGCTCTTTTAACAGCTTGATGCAATTCTGGCACATCGGAAGGACCACCTAATGACATGGAGATAATATCTACTTTTTGATCTACAGCGTAGTTAATGGCATTTACAATCCATTCATATTTACCAGTTGCTGACCCCGGATTGTTTGGATCATTTGCCAACACTTTTAAAATTAATAGTTTTGCTTCAGGGGCAACACCGACTACACCTTGGCCATTTTCTGTTGCGGCGATCGTTCCGGCCACATGTGTTCCGTGACCGTTATAATCTGAATAATTATCCACATCACCGTTATCATCTGTGGTGAAGTTTCTACCTCCAATAATTCTATCTTTTAAATCAGGATGGTTTCTATCACATCCAGTATCAATGACAGCAATCACAATGTCTTTGCCTTTTATACCTTCTTTCCAAATCTCAGGTGCTTGTACCATATTGACGCCTTCAGGGATTTCCTTTACATTATCAAGCTTTTCTTCCACCTTAAACGGGATCAAACGAATAGTATTTTCCATACTAATCCCTCCTAAAAATAAAATGGCTAAAACAGGTACAACTTCACCAACAACCAGATGAATAATCTGAACTTTCTGTAATTTTACCATAAACATGTCCCGCAAAATAGGTTCTTTAGTTTGGTTTTTAGATGATTTGATTTATAAGCCAAAAGTTGGATAAATTATCTAGTTTTACTAAAAATCTGTAAACTACGAAACGAAAATTCTTCCTCCTGAATCCATCAATGAACCTCTCCCACCTATACTCTGTTAAGAGGTGGGAGACTTCTCGGTAAATATGTTAAAAACCATTGGGTTATGTCTAACACTTTATCTATGTCATATGACCTATTTTTTCCAATAAATAGATGTTGCTGATTATCAAACTTGACAATGTCGCAAGCTTCCAATGACAGGCTAAAAATGAATAATCGCCGGCACAGCGGCTAATTCCCTGAAAATCGCCTTCCCTACACTTTCCCATTCGTTGTGTCAATGATATACATCAAACAGCATCCCTAAGCTGAGCGCACGAAAAAACAAAGGGATGGTAAGGCCCACCCCTTTTTCTCAAGATCCCATGATCGTATTTACTTCTTGCTCCATTTTGTATCCACTTTAATCCCAGCATCATGCAAAAGATTGAACACAGGACATCTTCTCTCCACTTCATTTTTCAGTTGCTCAATTTTTTCTTCACTTTCTTCGGTTTGTATATTCACTTGGAAACGAACTTTTTGGAAATGCGTGCGAACGCCTTCTTCCCCCATTAGCCCCCGGGTATCAATAATGCCTGTCGCCTCAAAATCAATTCCCGAGAAAGTAAATCCTAATTCTTTCGCAACTAATGGAATCATCACTCCATTACAACCGTTCAGAGCTGCAACTACATATTCCAGCGGCGTTGGTGCTGTATCAACCCCACCTAATTCTGCTGGTTCATCCATAGAAAAAGTAGGAAAATTTCGTATAGAAATATTGGTTTTGACGCCTGATTCCCATTTACCTTTAGCGGATACTTTGAACAATGTAGAAGCTTGAGATTGGTTGCGATACAAATCTGTCCTTACTGCAAGTGTTTTCCAAGCGCAGTGTCGAAGCTCCTTGGCCTTACAAAGTTCTATGCTATTTTATGAAAGCGTTATCATTCTATTGCAATTTGGAAGGCGAAACCTGTTGTCTAAACTTATTGGAGTGATTCGTTTAGCTGTTTACTTAAAATTTCCTTTTGTTTCCGGAATGATGAAGCTTCCCAACAAATACAAGAGGAAGAGAGCAATCGAGAAATACGCCAAGGATAATGGAATATCCGACGTTTGGCTGCTGGTCATTGTTACGAAAGTTGGCATCATCCCACCTACGGCAAAACCCATATTCCAGGACAGTCCGGTACCTGTCGAACGAATAGCCGTTGGGAAACGTTCATTTAAAAAGATCAGTACGGGAGCATATGAGCCATTTCCTAAAAACGCCAGTCCCATTGCATAGAGTATAATCAGTGTCAGATCCTGGGCCGCTGCCAGTTCTGTATACAAGTACGGGAGAGCAATCAGATTCACGGTACCTAGTAAAATGAACGTTTTCTTTCTACCAATAATGGTGCTCAAATGACCGAGAACAATAGAAGCGATCATGGCAGAAATACTGCTTACCATAAGAATCATAGAGGATACCGTTTGCGGGATATTATTAATTACTTTTAAAAAGGTAGGCAGATACCCGCAGGTTAGGTAATATGCTGATCCACCGCCAATCACAATCATTAAATTAATCAATAAAACCGACAAGTATTTGGAGAATACCATTTTTACCGGGGACTGCTGGTTTTCCGGTTTCATTTCTTGATCTTTCTTGTGCTGCACCCATAGAGGAGACTCCTCAAGCTTTTTGAATATGAACAGTCCGAGAACAGAGCACAATATGCCAGTAAAGAACATGAAGCGCCAGCCCCACTCGCTGAATTCTGATCCGGAAAAAATGTTGGATAAGACGAAATATACAATAGAAGCCAGCAATGCACCAAGAGCAGCACCGCCCCCGCCGACAAGACCGGACATCAAACCGCGCCATTTCTCCGGTACGGATTCCGTACCAATCGTATGAGTGGAGGCAACGACTCCTCCGACAAACACACCTTGGATTAAACGAAGAACAATAAATATGATCGCTGCAGCAGCGCCGATTTGAGCTACCGTTGGCAGTGCTCCAAACAGTGCGGTAGAAATCCCTACACCCGACACGGCCACAACCATTGCGCGTTTCCTTCCGTTGCGATCGGCATAGGTACCAAAAAGTGCTGAACCGAGTGGACGCATAAACAGTGTAACGGCAAAGGAAGCATACACAGCGGCCAATGAGAGCGTTGGCTTATCTGTCGGGAAAAACAGCTTCCCTAATTCAGGCGCAACATAGAGCAGAATAAAAAGATCATACAAATCCAACGACCATCCCAACAAGGACGACATAACGGCTATTATCATTTGCTTTCTACTAATCGATACTGTCAATGGAGAAGCTTGCTGAACAGTTGTCTCCGTATTTACACTCATACTGACCCACCTTTCATGTATATAAAATTTTAAATTTTCAGTTAATTTAAATTTTAGGAAGCGGAGTGATATCCGCTCCCTGAAGTTTTTGGCTTATTTACCTTTAAAGTCCGGTTTTCTTTTTTCCACAAATGCCGCTACACCTTCCCTGAAGTCCTCCGTTGTACGGAGCAAACCATATGCTTTTCCTTCAATTTCAAGACCTGCGCTAAGAGGTGTTTCATAGGCGGCATTCAGTACTTGTTTACATACTTTTAGCGCAAGTGGTGAAAACTTCATAAGTTCATCCGCAAGCGCATTGACTTCATTTTCAAGATCAGCTTTTGGAACCACTTTTGTGATAAGCCCCCATTGATATGCTTCGTCAGCTGGTATTCTTCTTGCTCTCATAATCATGTCTTTCGCGCGAGTTAATCCAGCTATTTTTGCTACCCTCTGTGTTCCGCCACTTCCTGGAATCATACCAAGATTCATCTCTGGCAGCGCTAGGAGTGTATCATCAGCAGCGATACGGAAATCGCAAGCCATCGCAATTTCAAACCCAACTCCAAATGTGTAACCTTGTAGTTGGGCGATCACCGGCTTTGGAGAGCGTTCCGGCGCCGCAACATTTACAGCAAGATGTGAAAGTTCTTCTGGGTGTACTTCCATAAACTCTGGAATATTTCCCCCTGCACTAAATGCCTGAGTCCCTTCTCCTTTAATGATGATGACACGAACATCATCATCTTTGTTCAACTCATCAAAAATTTCCGAAAATTGAGAGCGCGCGAGCATGCTGATATAGTTCATTTTTTCTGGACGGTCGAAAACAATAGTAGCCGTCTTTTTCTCTGGATTTTTTTCCACCCGAATATGATCATATTGTTTTACTGCTTCCATCATTGGTTCCCCTTTCTTAATATTAGTATTTTATTTTTATAAACTATTTTCTCATTTTCGTTTATATAAAGTTCAAATTCTCCATTTCTTAGATTACGACGGAGAATTTTCCCAACAGGGCTTTTTGGTATTTCTTTAATAAATACGTATTTTCTCGGACGTTTAAAATTGGAAAGCGTTGTATTGTTCTTACAATAATGATCTAGTTCCTGGCATGTGAGCGATGGATCTTTTGGCACAACATAAGCGGCTACAATTTGTCCCCAGCGCTCATCTTCTTCACCGATGACAGCCACTTCATGTACTTTCGGATGTTTTGACAAAACATCTTCCACTTCAATAGGATGAATATTTTCTCCGCCGGAAATGATCATATCGTCTACACGTCCAACAACATATAAATCTCCATCCTCATCTAACATGCCGAGGTCTCCTGTAAAATACCAGCCATCCCTAATCGCTTTTTTTGTAGCATCTGGTCTATTCCAATAACCTTTGAAGCTTTCCGGAGATTCAATATTGACAATGATTTCACCAATTTCCCCTTTTTGAACAATATCTTCCGGTGTTGAATTACCATTAGGGTCGGCTTTAACGATGCGGATATTTTGATGTAATCCTGGTTTACCTGCACATCCTGGTTTTTCCGCAACATTAGGATTGATCGTAAACGTGTAAATTTCTGTGCTCCCATAATGGTTAACAAAAACTTCCGGCTGCAGCATCTTAACACACTTCTCCGCTAAAGCGGTTGTCATTGGTGCACCAGCATAGCCTATTTTCTTCAACTTGGACAAATCATAGTTATGAAATTCCTCATGATTTAAAATGTCATGATATAATGTAGGAACTAAATAAAGCGATGTGATTCCTTCGCTTTCCAATAATTCAAGCGCTTCTTTAGCATCGAAATCATGCAAAATAACGTATTTGCCGTTTAAAAACACGATGGATAAAAGGGAGCGCATTCCCATCGTATGATAGAGTGGCATCGTGCCCAATGTACTTTCCCCATCTTGATATTGATTTTGAATAATATGGGCAAGAGCTGCACTGTATTCGTTTTTATGGGTTCGCGGGACACCCTTTGGTTTTCCTGTTGTGCCAGATGTATAAAGCATTATAGCTATATCATCGTCATTAATCATCGGTTTTTCAAAACTTTCAGGGCTTCGGTCAACGAGTTCATTATAATAAATGTCAGCCCCTTCCACTTCTCCAACACCAATCAGGATCGGCTTTTGCTGAAAATTCGCTTTCAAAACGGATTCCTGGCTGGCACTTTCGTATACAACAGCGGTCGCCTCCGCATCGTTTACACAGTACTCGACTTCTTTCACAGCTAGGCGGAAATTGATCGGCGTGTACACGGCTCCAATTTTTTGAAGTGCCCAGTAAATGATTATATTCTCAAGGCGATTTTTCAAAAGAATCATTACGCGGTCATGCTGCTTAATGCCGATTCTTTGAAGCGATGCTGCTACTTTGGTCACTTCCATATGAAACTGTCTGTACGTATACCTTTTGTCGCCTTCTACAACAGCGACTCGGTTTGGAAAACGTTCGACAGCGAAATCAAACAGCGTGGCAAGATTCATTCCATCATCTCCTTTCAGCTTCGTAATTGAGATTGCTTTCATCAATTGTTTTTTGAATAGCTTTTATAATCCCTTCATAGCCTGTGCAACGGCACAAATGTCCCGATAGCATTTCTTTAATTTCCTGAAGGGTTGGATTCGGATTTTTTTGCAGATAGTCGGTTGTTGACATTAAGATACCCGGTGTACAGAAACCACACTGAAGACCGTGACATTCAATGAAATTTCTTTGCAGCAGCGTCAGTTCACCATCTTTTGTCAAGCCTTCTACCGTTGTTATTTCCTGTCCATCCACCTGAATCGCAAAGATAAGACAGCTCCTGACAGCCGAACCGTTTAGGTGGATAGTGCAAGCACCGCACACACCATGTTCACAGCCTACATGTGTGCCAGTGAGACCGCACGTTTCTCGCAAAAAATCGCTTAGCAGCATTCTGGATTCGACTTGTTCTCGATATTTTTTTCCGTTTATTGTAACTTCAATTTCATGAACACTCATTGTTTTCACCCCTTGCTCGTTCGTAGGCTGTTTTTACTGTGCGCACTGCCAATTTTTTCGCAAGGTGTCTTCTGTAATCAGCGGTTGCGTGCAGATCCGATTCAGGATTTACGACTTCATCAACAATATCAGCAATTTTATTTAGAAGCGAGGCAGACAAATACTCCCCTTCCATCAACTCGCTTGCCTCTGTAATCAACAATGGAACCGCATCAACGCCTCCCAAAACCAATCTAACTTTTGAAATGCGGTCCTGACTATCGATGGACAATTGACAGGCAGCGGCAACGAGAGCAAAGTCACCGTGGCGCCGTGAAATTTCATGAAATGAATATCCCACTCTTCCTTCTGGCAATGGAATGTGAATTTCCGTCAGCAACTCATTCGGCATAATATCGGTCGTTAAATAAGTGACAAAAAAGTCCTCAACGTTTACTTCCCTCACTTCATCCTTAGAAGCAATATGAAGTGTTCCACCAAGCGTCATTAATGATAGAGGAATTTCAGCTGATGGATCAGCATGAACAAGACTTCCTCCAAATGTTCCACGATTTCTCGTCTGAACATGACCTATATAAGGAACAGCTTCGCTCAGAAGACCAAGATGTTTACGAACTGCATCTGACATTTCAATTTCGGCCTGCCTCGTTAATGCGCCGATTTTCATTTTGCTACCATCCAACTCAATGAATTGCAAATCGTTCAACTGGTTAATGTCAATTAAGCATTCAGGTGTTGCCAGTCTCATGTTCATAATCGGCACGAGGCTTTGACCTCCGGCAATTATTTTTCCATCAAATCCTATTTCTTCCAAAAGAGAAAGCGCTTCATCTACTGTTTTGGGGCAATAATAGTCAAATTTTGCTGGTTTCATGCCCTCCCTCCTTTCTACCTCGTTCTACTTAAACGGATTGTTCACTTTTATCTAGTTCTTTATTAAATTTTTTAAAGAAATCTTGAATGATCAATTTAGCAACGCCATTTAACATTCTTTGACCGACCATTGCCACTTTACCGCCAACTTCAGCGTCGTACGTATACTGCAACTCCGTTGTATTTTCGTCAATCGGAATGAGGTCCACTGATCCAGTAGCTTCTACACTACCAGGACCTCCTTCCCCTTTTATAATGAGCTTATAATGGTTTGGTTTTTGAATATCAGCAATTTCGATGGTTGATTCATATTTTCCTTTAACAGCAGCGATTCCAATAGACAATACCGCTTCATATTTGTTCTCTCCAACAGGCTCCAGCTTCGTACAACCCATAATACAGTTTTTTAGCGCCTGTGGATCAAGTAATACATCCCATGCTTTTTCGATTCCTGCATTCAATGCTACTTTTCCGCTTCCGTTCATAATAATTCCCCCTGTTTTATTGACTGATTAATAAGATTCCATACTTTATTAGGTGTTATAGGTAACGAATCAATGATCACGCCGTAAGGTTTCAATGCATCGTTTACTGCGTTAGCAATGGCAACAGGTGCACTCATTGTGTTTCCTTCTCCAAGACCTTTCGCACCAAGTGGTGTAATCGGTGAAGGAGTTTCAATATGTTTGATAGTCACTCTTGGTATTTCTGGTGCTGTAGGGCATAAGTAATCCATAAATGACCCAGTTAAAAACTGACCCTTATCATCGTAGACGAGCTCTTCATACATGGCACCACCAAGCCCATGCACAAGACCTCCTAAAATTTGTCCGTTGGCAAGGAGCGGATTTAGCAATTTGCCGGCATCATGGACAGTATAATAATCAAGAATATGAATTTCACCCGTTTCTGGATCGATTTCCACCGTGACCAAGTCAGCTACAAAACCATATGTAACCGACGAGTTAATAAGGTCATTGTCATCCGGCGGTTCTGCCCGAGCTGTATAATAGGCTGTTTCATAAATACCCGGCTCCATTCCTTTCGGCAAAGAAAGTGGATTCCAATGTGCTGATCCAGCCACTCGCTTAATGGATATGGATTTGGACGGATCTTTTCTCGAAATAATCTGACCATTTTCAATCGTTAAATCATCTTCGTCAATCTGTAAAAAGTGAGCTGCAATTTTAATGAGCTTACGCTTTACTTTTTGTGCTGCATAGTAAACGGCACTTGATCCGAGTGCTGCAAAGCGGCTTGAATAACTTCCAGATGCGATGGACCAAGCACTTGTGGCCGTATCGAGTTCAGCTACAACGTTAATTTTGTCATGTGGAATGCCTAGTATCTCTGAAACAATTTGGCTTGCGACAGTTTCATGTCCTTGGCCGGTAGGAGTTGTACTGATGCGGACATTTACATTTCCCATCGGATCGATCGAAATAGTCGCTGCTTCCGTACAACCTGATTTTGGTAATCCTGTTTTCCTTTCTTCTGGCGTCAGTGCAATCGTAATGTATCCCATATTGGAACCGGATGGTTCAACGATGACCGCTAATCCAACGCCAAGCAGCTTCCCATTCTTTCGCGCTTCCATTTGTTTTTTTCGAAATTCTTCGTATTTTCCGGTTTTCAACAACAGATCAAGCGCTTTTTCATAATCGCCGCTATCATACACTCCACCAGATGCAGTTTTGTAAGGGAACTGATCTTTTTTAATTAAATTCCGTCTAATCACATCGGCTGGATCCATTTCTAATTCATCAGCAATTATTTGCATAATCCGTTCAAGAGGAAAATACGTTTCCTGTCCGCCGTATCCTCGGATAAGACCAGTCGGCAATTTATTCGTCATTACTGCATAGGCATCGATCATTAAGTTTGGAATGTCATAGGCACCTGTTGTGTTTGCATGGTTCCGATATAGACAAGCGGGTTCTGGAGCACGGATATACGCACCGACGTTGTCCATGATTTTCATTTTTAAACCGAGCACTTTTCCATCATCTTTCACTGCCGCTTCAATGTACGTCACGCGATCTGTACAACTTGAACTGGCTGCCAAATGTTCCTGCCGATCTTCTATCCATTTTACCGGACATCCTACAAGACGGCTGACTACAGAGCAAAGTACAATGTAAGGGAACACACCTGCTTTAATTCCATAGCTGCCACCGATATCTTTCGGAATGATGATCCGCAACCGGTTACTTGGTACTTTTAACGCACTGGCCATAATCGAATGGAGAACAAACGGACCGTGAAAATTCGCATGAACCGTGTAACTATCCGTACTTTCCTCATATTGCGCAATAACACCGTATGTTTCAACTGGTGTTGCGGAATATTTCGGAAAATGAAAGCGGTGCTTTATGATTCTGTCCGCTTGCTGAAATGCCTTATCGACATCTCCGTAGTGAAACGTTCGATGATTGGCTATATTCGAACCGACATTTTCATGCAAAATAGGCGCTCCATCTTCGAGTGCACGCTCAATATCTACAATCGGTTCGAGCGTTTCGTATTTCACCTTAATTTTTTCTAAAGCGTCCTCCGCAATATAACGGTTTTTTGCCACCACAACCGCTACTGGCTCGCCAACGTAGCGCACTTTATCAATAGCAATTGGATAGTATTTGACAGGCGCGCTTACTCCAACACTGAAAGGATTTAACAATGGCTGAACATCCTTGCCTGTCACTACCCCTTTTACTCCCGGAATTTCCAATGCTTCAGAATAATCGATGGAGATGATCTTTGCATGAGGATGAGGACTCCTTAAAATAGCTACATGAGCTGTATTAGGCGGCGTTCCGATATCATCGATGTATTTTCCCTGCCCTGTCAGCAGTCTTTTATCTTCTACACGTGTTACTATTTTGCCAATCACTTTACTCATTTAACTTACCTCCTTCCTAAGAAGCTGCTCATAGTCTTCTGGTGTATCAATATCACCCTGAAATGGTTTATCTAGCAAAACAGATCTTATTCGAGAACATTTTAAAACAGATCTCGCGCCTTCATGACCTAAAAGCCCAGTAAACCTCCGGGCTTCTGAAACAAAACATTTTGCTCCTGCTTTTTGATAAGTAGAGCCTTCTGTCGAAATGATCGTTCCAAGTACACCTGAAAGCCCTTCCTTTCTACAACTCTACAACGTTCTAATTCTTTTTTTATAGTAATCACGACTTCACCCCCTTTTCCTTAAAATAGAATTGATCCCGATACTCACTCGGTGTTTTTCCTACCATTTTTTTGAATGTGGTCGCAAAGTAGCTAGGATTAGAAAATCCCGTATTATGAGCTATGATTTCAATTGGCAGACTGGAAAATCTAAGTAAGCTTTTCGCTTTCTGTACTCTAACAAACGTCAAATATTCCACAAATGTCATACCGACTTCTTCTTTAAATAATCGGCTGAAATAGGATGGACTTAAGTATACCTGATCTGCTACCTCTTTTAGCGTAAGAGAGTATCCATAGTTCATCTGAATAAACTGAATAGCACTTTCAATCGGATTTTTTAAATCCGAAGAGAATTTACTATTCCCATTGATAGTTTGATTGATCTCTCGATTGAGTCCCATAGGTAAAACCCGATCAAGCGTTTCATACAATTCATTTTTGGAAAGCGGTTTCAATAAATATGCAGAAAAACCTGAATTAATCGCCTTCTGCACAAACTCAAACATTTTTAACTGTGTCACAACAATAACTGGCAAGTCCGAATACAATTGTAACGCTGACCTTCCGAATTTAATTCCGTCCATATCCGGTAATGTGATATCCAAAATTAGTATGCTCGGACGATTTTGTTTCAGAAGGATCATACCTCTTTGAGCTGTATTTGCCTCATAAATGGTAAGAAACCGAAATTTACTTTCCCCGATGAATGTTCTAATTTCCTTTCTTGCATATTTGTCATCATCAACAATTAATATTTCAGCCATTATTCCCCTCCTTGGTTATATGATAGATAATAACTTCTTTCAGTTGTTTTAAAATTTCATTTTTTTATTTTTAAATTTTTTCTTTTTTGAATTTTTTGTTTTATTTCGATTCAACAACTGGCATTTAAAGTATAGAAAACGAATGCCACTTATATGAATTTTGCTTTTCACCATACCAATATATTCCTCCATTCGTCAGAACAACAGTCGTTCTGTTTTTCCAAAACGCTACATACTACCATTTCTTACTTCTTCCCTGATTTTTCCCGAACGAATTAGATTCCGTAAGTCACCGTAATAAACATGTATATAGTTTAGATTAATTTTTTCGACATACGTATTTTCTGATGTATTGGAGCACTTTTTCCAGAAACTCAGCGAGGTACTCCAAGAATGAAAGAATCGGTTACCTCCACTCTTTCCGAGTGGGATGGAACCGATTAGCAATAACACTGCCTTTTAACCATTCCCCAAATCCGTTCTACCATATTTAAATTGGGGAAATATGGTGGTAAAAGATAAGGAGTAACACCATTCTTCGTTCTCACATCAAAAAGATTGCAATCATTTCACATGATGAATTTTGGCATTATCCAAGACCATCCCAACATGTTGACTATTCCTGAAGACACTCGATGATTCAACCATGATCATTCGTAATGAGTAGCCTTTGTTTCTTCATTTTTCATTCGCTCCTTTGACCGCTCATTTTAGGAGTAGTAATAGACAAAGATGGAGATGAATTAAACATATCGGAATTTTAATCTGAATTTATATAGGGAACGCTTCCGATTCATTGTGAGTAAAATTAGCGATTTAATCGAAAAAAATGATATGATTGTCAAAAGAATACCGTATATAATGCAATATGAACCACTTATTTCTTTCTATCTAACTAAATACTTTACACAACATTTTTACATCATCTTATCAAAAGAAAAAGAAAGCAACCCGAATTGGATTGCTTTCTTTCCGAAACAACCATGATAAGAAACTTATGCCCCTTTTTTCTCCCTCTACTACAATAACATTTTATATGGCTTTTCTAGATAATTTTTAATGGTGGTCAGAAATTGACTAGCCGGAGCACCGTCGATCACTTGATGATCAAACGTTAAACTCAATGGTAAAATCTTTCTCTTCTGAATAGCATCTCCTACAAAGACCGGAGTATCTGTGACCGTTCCTACCCCAAGAATTCCTACCTCCGGCGGATTTAACACTGGTGTAAAAAATTCAACGCCATAAGCACCGAGACTTGTAATGGTAAAAGTAGAGCCTCTCATTTCCTCACTGCTTAATTTTCCTTCCCTTGCCCGTACGCTCAATTCCTTAATCTTTTTAGAAATTTCTTTTAAAGAAAGTTTCTCTGCATAAGGGATGACCGGAACGACTAGACCGTTCTCCAATGCGACTGCAATTCCTAAATGCACGGAATCATACGTATGAATATGCCCATTTTGATAAAGACTGTTCATTTGTTTATGGGTACATAATGCTAAAATCGTTGCTCGAGCGATAAAATCGGTGATCGTAAGTTTTATATCAGATTCGTCTTGTAGCTCTTTCCTAAGCTTTGCCTGTAATTCAAGCAATTCTGTAACATCTGCTTTCATATGAATCGTTAGCTGAGCCGTTTGCTGCAGGCTTGTAAACATTCTTGTCGCGATTACTTTTCGCATCCCCGTCACCGGTTTTACTGTGACGCCTTTTTGTTCCGCTGTGATCTGAGTTGTTTCTGCGATCGTTTGCTTCTCACGCACTGGCTGTAAAGATGCTTGTTTTAGTTGAATGGCTTTTTCTACATCTGCCCGTGTAATTCTACCTTTTGGCCCCGAACCTGAAATATTACTTAAATCGATTCCCGCTTCGCGGGCTAATTTTCTAGCAGCAGGAGAAACGCGCAACATATGTCTAGACGTTGTGTTTGGCTCGATGGTTCCAACGGACACGGCTACTTCTTGCATTGCTTGTTGTGGTGTTTCTTGTGGCGTTTCATTGGACTGGCCATCTGGTTTTTCTCCTTCCTGACCAATGTAACCAATTACTTTTCCTACTTCAACCGTTTCATCTTGTTCGACAAGAATCTCTAATAACACCCCATCTTGCGGCGCTTCGATATCTGTCTCAATCTTATCGGAGCTAATGACAGCGACCGATTCCCCTTTTTTCACCTTATCTCCTTTTTTCTTTAACCACTCTACCACTGTTCCTTCTTTCATACTCATTCCTAGCTTTGGCATGAAAATTTCAACCGCCATTCCTATCTCTCCCCTTTTTCGATTGATACCAGAAATGCGTGCTGCTAATAAGCCACATCAAAATTGCTTTTAGCAACGCGCTTGAATTCATTTAAACTGCTACAATCGTTTCATCTCCTATTATTTCAGCTACTGCGTGAAGTACTTTTTCTGGGGTTGGTAAGTAAAGATCTTCTAATGTTGGTGAAAATGGAACAGGACAGTGCGGAGCAGTAATCATCTTAATCGGAGCATCTAAATAATCAAATCCTTTATCCGCTACAAGAGCCGAAATATCTGTCGCTACGCTACATCTCGGATTTGCTTCGTCAATCACAATTAATCGACCTGTCTTAGCTACTGAAGATAAAATGGTTTCTTCATCTAGCGGGGATAAAGTTCTTGGATCAATTACCTCTGTTTCAATTCCACGTGCTTTTAACATATCCGCTGCTTTTAAAGCCGTATGCACTTGTTTTCCTATCGCCACAATGGTCAAATCATTTCCTTCTCTTTTAATATCTGCTTTTCCAAGAGGGATGGTATAAAATCCTTCTTCCACTTCTCCTTTCATGTTATAAAGCGTTTTATCTTCAAAAAAGATAACAGGATCATCATCAAAAATCGAGGCAAGTAAAAGACCTTTTGCATCGGACGGGGTAGAAGGAACAACGACTTTTAGCCCTGGTATATGGGTGAAAATCGCATATAAACTTTGCGAATGCTGCGCAGCCGCGCGAAATCCGGCACCGTGCATCGTTCGTATGGTTAAAGGTACTTTCGCCTTTCCGCCAAACATATAACGAAGTTTTGCTGCTTGATTCATTACCTCATCTAAACAACTTCCGATAAAATCATTAAACATCAATTCTGCAATCGGTCTTAACCCTGTTGCCGCCGCAGTAACAGCTGCACCAATATACCCAGCTTCCGCAATCGGCGTATCTAATACTCTTTCTCTTCCAAACTCTTGGACGAGACCTTTCGTGACCCCCATTACTCCTCCCCATGCTTCATCATCTTGCAAGTGATCAACAGTTGCACCACCAGCTACATCTTCTCCCAACAAAATAACATTTTCATTTTTGCGCATCGCGAGCTTCATCGCTTCATTAATTGCTTCTGAGAAAGAAATTGTTCTTGTCATAATGTTTTTTACCTCCTAACTTTTATGATTAATAGGTTACATAAACGTCTTTCAGAAGGTCTTCTTCTGTCGGAAACGGGCTTTTTTCTGCAAAAACGACTGCCTTTTCAATGGCTTCCGCTACATTTTGTTCTATTTCAAATAGTTCTTGTTCTGATAACAATTGATTAGAAAGAATATAGTTACGAAATCTTACAATGGCATCTAACTCTTTTAAATGTTTTTCTTTTTCTTCCGCTGATTTATACGTTTGTGCATCCCCTTCAAAGTGACCATAATTTCGATAGGTCTTACATTCAATTAAAGTTGGTCCTTCCCCGTTGCGAGCACGTGTAATAGCTCTTTCTGCCGCCTCGTATACAGCAATCACGTCCTTTCCATCTACAACCTCTCCTGGAATGTTGTAAGCCACTGCACGGTCTGCAATGTTTTTACAGCTGGATGCATATTCGAAAGGAGTCGATTCAGCATAACCATTGTTTTCCGCCACAAAAACAACCGGTAATTTCCAAATAGCCGCAAGATTGATTCCTTCATGAAATGTACCGTGGTTATTCGCGCCATCCCCAAAGAAACAAACAGCAACAGCACCCGTTTTCTTCAATTTCGCTGTCAAACCAGCTCCAACAGCTAGAGGGAATCCGCCACCGACTATTCCATTGGCACCAAGCATTCCCTTTTCCACATCGGCAATATGCATGGAGCCTCCTTTTCCTTTGCATAATCCTGTTGCTTTGCCATAAATCTCCGCCATCATACCGTTCAAGTCACAGCCTTTTGCAATACAGTGACCGTGTCCGCGGTGCGTACTAGTAATATAGTCTTTTTCATTCAAATGAGCACAAACCCCTACAGCTACTGCTTCCTCACCGGCATATAAATGAACAAATCCAGGCAAAATACCTTTGCTGAAGATTTCATGAACTTTGTCCTCAAACTGACGAATTTCACACATTTTCTGATACATCCATTTTGCTTTTTCTTTCGTAAGACTCTTGGATTCTGGTTTTGTCACTGTCATGCTTTCATCCTCCTTATTAGTGTTATGAATGAAAATGACATCTTCTCGTTTTGTTAACTATGCAAGTAGTGTACCAACAAAAAAACGCTTACAAAAATATTGTTGTAAGCGCTTTTGAAAAAGCAAATTCGTACTAATCTCATTGTTTCTCATTCTTTCTCATTTTGTCTCATATCAAATGATACTTCTTTAATTTTCGGTAAAATGTGCTGCGAGGAATATTTAGCTCAGCTGCTGCTTTAGCAATATTGCCTTGTGTTTTCCGTAGCATCGCCATAATATTATTTTTTTCAATTTGTTCCCGATAGGATAAAGTTTCTTGATCTGAATTCATATTTTCCCCATGACTTTCCCATCCAATGAACATCGATTTGAGTTCTGAAATAGAGGGAATATGATCTCCATATTCAATTCGAACTCGCTCTAACACGTTAAATAATTCTCGAATATTTCCTGGCCAATGATAGGTCATAAATAGTTGGACCGCTTCATCAGAAAAGAAAACAGACCAATTCTTTTGTTGGCAATAATACTGAATCAAAAATGGTATATCCTCTTTTCGTTCTCTTAACGCCGGAACTTTTATCGGATATACATAAATGCGATAAAATAAATCTTCCCTTAACTTTCCTTCTCTTACTAATTGATATAAATCGCAGTGTGTTGCGGTTATTACTCTTACGTCAATAGGAATTGGTTTTGTGCCGCCAATAGGAACGACTTCCCTTTCCTGCAAAACCCTTAAAAGCGCGATTTGCATTTCCAAAGGGATTTCGCCAATTTCATCGAGAAAAATGGTTCCGCCGTTTGCTTGAACAAATTTTCCTTTATGTCCCGTACGTTTTGCTCCCGTAAATGCTCCTTCCACATAACCAAATAATTCGCTACTAATTAGTTCCTTCGGTATCGCGCCGCAATTAATTGCAACAAACGGGCCGTTTTTTCTTCCGCTGTTTTGATGAATAGCGCGAGCGATTAATTCTTTTCCTGTTCCCGTTTCTCCGGTTATATGAACAGTAGCATCTGTTTTCGCTACCTTCTCACAACTCTTTATTACGTTTGCAAATGATATGCTCCTACCCGTTACTCCTTCAAAATGAAAAGTCGTTGAAACAAATTTGGAATCATTATTTTTTGTCTTTTGAAAAGTAACTCGATAACCAATAATATCATAATGAATAGAAGAATAAATCGGAATCTTGGATTTTATGGCCCAATGATCACCACAAACATCTTCCAGTGATTGACCAAGCATGTTTGAAAAGGAAGAGCGCAAACAATGATTAACCCAGACAATACTCCCATTATTATTACATATAACTACGGGGGAATCCGTATTTTCCATATTGCAAGTATACTTAAACAACTCTACTTCATCTTCTTTCGCTTGAATGTGGAATCGTTGTTCGATGGTATATGCTGCGGCAACAACAGTGGCTAAGACATGGTCGTGAAACGGATAATTATTGATGGGGTACGAAACGTCGATAATTCCGACAAGTTCTCTCTTTTCATCATAAATAGGTGTTGCTGAACAAACCCATTGATGAGAAGCAACCGAATAATGTTCTAAGCCAACAATCGTAATAGGCTCGCAAATTCTTAAAGACGTGCCAATGGCATTTGTCCCAACCTCATCTTCTGTCCACTTTACTCCTTCCACAAATTTTATTCCTTCGGCCATTTTCATTGCTTGTTTATTTCCCTTTGCATATAAAACATATCCTTCTCGGTCGACAAGAAGAAAAATAGATTTTGTTTCTTGAAAATATTTTTGCAGCTTTTCTAAAATAGGTACGGCAATATGAAGCAATCTTTGATTCCGTTTTTTCCTTTCTGCTAGCAAATGAGACTCTAAAATAATCTTTCCTTTTCCGTCATAAGGGTCCACATTTTTCTGGCGGCAGAGATACCATGATTCCGCAATTCTTTTATTCATCCTTGCATGATCCAATGTTCCTTCACGCACAAAGCGCTGCCAAATTTCGCGTCTAGATGGATCTACGATATTCATATCCATCACCTCCAATGCTTAATAGCTAATGTTTACATTCGCTTTTTACATAAAAAATTCCTCTTGAAAACAACTTGTTTTCAAGAGGAATCCTACCATTATGGCAAATTCGTTGTTCCCATGAGGAAACGGTCAACTTCTCTCGCCGCTTCCCGGCCTTCGTGAATCGCCCAGACGATTAAGCTTTGGCCGCGGCGGGCATCTCCAGCGGCGAATACGCCTTCGATGTTCGTTGTATATTTGCCGTACGGCGCTTTGACTTTGTTGTTGACCGTTTCGACACCGAACTGTTTCAGCACCGGCTGATCCGGCCCTTCAAAACCGATGGCGATGAAAACTAAATCGCATGGCCAAACTTGTTCGGTGCCTGGAATTTCTTTAAATATCGCTTGGCCGTTTTCACCGATGATTTTTTCCATTTGAATCGTATGCAATTCTTTCACGCGGCCGTGTTCGTCGCCGACGATTTTTTTCGTTTGAATGCAATATTGCCGCGGGTCGGCGCCGAATTTTGCTTTCGCTTCTTCATAGGCGTAATCGAGCGTAAAGACAAGCGGAAATTGCGGCCACGGGTTATCTTCCCGGCGTTCGCGCGGCAGGGCTGGGTGCTTGCCAAACTGCACGACGCTTTTGCACCCTTGCCTTAATGCAGTCGCAACGCAGTCCGCTCCTGTATCGCCTCCGCCGATGACAATGACGCGCTTGTCTTTCGCGTCGATAAAGTTGCCGTCGGCAAAGTCGGAATCAAGCAGGCTTTTTGTGACTCCTGTCAAATAATCCATCGCAAAATGAACGCCCTCGAGCTCTCTGCCTTCAATGGTCAAGTCACGCTGTTTTTGCGCGCCGACGCATAAGACAACGGCGTCATATTGCGCGCGCAGCTCGTCGGCGGTGATATCTTTGCCGACTTCGGTGTTGGTGACAAACGTAATGCCTTCTGCTTCCAATAACTGAACGCGGCGCTCAACAATTTCTTTTTCCAGCTTCATATTTGGAATGCCATACATGAGCAGGCCGCCGATGCGGTCAGCGCGCTCGTACACTGTTACCGAATGCCCTGCTTGATTAAGCTGATCGGCGCAGGCAAGGCCGGCAGGGCCGGAGCCGACGATCGCCACTTTTTTCCCGGTGCGCTTTTGCGGAATGCGCGGCTGAATCCAGCCTTCGGCAAACCCTTTATCGATGATCGCCCGTTCAATGCCTTTGATCGCAACCGCTGGATCAGAAATCGCCACCGTACAGGAGCCTTCGCATGGCGCTGGGCAAACCCTTCCGGTAAATTCCGGGAAATTGTTCGTTTTTAGCAGCCGCTCGAGCGCCTCTTTCCATCTGCCGCGGTAGACTAAATCGTTCCATTCCGGAATTAAATTATGAATTGGGCATCCTGATGTCAGACCGTTTAATTCCAGTCCCATATGACAAAACGGCGTCCCGCAGTCCATGCAGCGGGCTCCTTGCCGTGCGAGCATTTCCTCGGAAAATGGAAACGTATATTCTTTCCAATCGTCAAGACGGGAAAGCGGGTCACGTTTCGTTTCTTCCTCGCGTGCATATTCCATAAAGCCGGTTGCTTTTCCCATGATCGTTTCCCTCCTTTTCCGTACCATTCCAATAACGATGGCGAAGCGATCGCGCTACTTCGCCACCGCCTGCAAGACGTGCGTTCCGCTTACCACGGCTTTTTTCTTTTTCGCCACTGTTTCAAACGCAGCCATCATTGCTTCCTCTTGCGAAAGTCCGGATTGCTCCAGCGCTTGAATCGTTTCGATCATTAATTTGTAGTTGCGCGGAATGACTTTTACAAATTTGCCGACATAGGCTTCCCAATGGGCCAAAATATGAGACGCTTTTCGGCTTCCCGTATAGCGGTAATGTTTCATGATCATGTCGCGCACTTCGTTGATTTCGTCTTCGTCTTCAAGACGTTCAAAGAGCACCAGCTCTTTATTGGCCGTTTTTTGCCAGTCTTCTTCATCCGCCAATACGTAAGCGATACCGCCGGACATTCCGGCTGCAAAGTTTTTCCCGACAGAACCAAGAATGACGACGCGTCCGCCTGTCATGTACTCGCAGCCATGGTCGCCAACACCTTCCACGACGGCGTGGACGCCGCTATTGCGCACGCAGAACCGTTCGCCGGCGCGGCCGCGGATGTAGGCTTCACCGCCCGTTGCCCCGTAGAAGGCGACGTTGCCAATAATGACGTTATCCGCAGAAGCAAACGAAGCGTCTTGCGGCGGACGGACGATCACTTTGCCGCCGGATAGGCCTTTTCCGACATAGTCGTTCGCATCGCCGATAAGCTCGAGCGTCATTCCTTTCGGCACGAATGCGGCAAAGCTTTGTCCGGCTGAACCAGTGAAATGAAGGTGAATCGTATCTTCCGGAAGCCCTTCTTCTCCGTATCGTTTCGAAATTTCGCTTCCCGTTATCGCGCCGACCGTCCGGTGCACGTTGCGAATCGGCAGATAAAGCTCGACTCTTTCCTGTCGTTCAAGCGCCGGTCGGACTGCCGGCAAAATTTCCGTATAATCCAGTGTTTGTTCGAGACGGTGATTTTGCGGACGGGCAAATGTCCGCGGTCCTTCGACTTGATAAAGAAGGCGCGATAAATCTAAATGTTTCGCTTTCCAATGGTTTTTCGCGCGTTCGCTCACTCTTAAGACGTCAACTCTTCCGACCATCTCATCGATGGTGCGGAATCCGAGCTGGGCCATGATTTCGCGCACTTCTTGGGCGACAAAATACATAAAATTGACGACATGTTCCGGTTCACCCATAAACTTTTTGCGCAACTCCGGATTTTGCGTCGCCACGCCGACTGGGCATGTATCGAGATGGCAGGCGCGCATCATCACACAGCCTAAAACGACAAGCGGAGCAGTCGCAAAACCGAATTCTTCGGCGCCGAACAAGGCAGCCATGACGACATCGCGGCCGGTCATTAATTTCCCGTCTGTTTCCAAAACGACGCGGTCGCGCAAGCCGTTTAACATTAACGTCTGATGCGTTTCGACAAGACCGAGCTCCCACGGCAGCCCCGCGTGCTTAATGCTCGTTTTCGGCGATGCGCCGGTGCCGCCGTCATAACCGCTGATGACGATCACGTCGGCGTTTCCTTTCGCGACGCCGGCAGCGATCGTTCCGACGCCTGCTTTCGCCACGAGTTTCACGCTGATGCGCGCGTTTCTATTGGCATTTTTCAAATCGTAAATAAGCTGTGCCAAATCTTCGATCGAATAAATGTCATGGTGCGGCGGCGGCGAAATTAATTCCACTCCCGGCGTCGAGCCCCGCACTTTGCCAATCCACGGATATACTTTATTGGCCGGCAATTGTCCACCTTCACCAGGTTTTGCCCCTTGTGCCATTTTAATTTGCAATTCATCCGCGTTGACTAAATAATGGCTTTTGACGCCAAAGCGGCCGGATGCGACCTGCTTGATCGCGCTTCGGCGCCAGTCGCCGTTTGCATCCTTGACATAGCGGCTTGGATCTTCGCCGCCCTCACCGCTGTTGCTTTTTCCACCGATGCGGTTCATCGCGATCGCCAACGCTTCATGCGCTTCCTCGCTTAACGAACCGTAAGACATCGCACCGGTTTTAAAGCGGCGCACGATCGATTCGACCGGCTCGACCTCTTCGATTGGAACCGGAGTTCTTGTTTCATCAAATTCAAACAAATTTCGCAAAAACGTCATACGTTCTTCATTCGCCAATTTCGAATATTGTTTGTACAACTCATAATCGTTTTTCCGGCATGCCCATTGAAGCAGATGAATCGTTTTCGGATTGAACGCATGATGCTCCCCGTTCCACCGCCATTGCAGCTCGCTGCCCGTCTCTAGCGTGCCGTCTTGATAAGACGTACCAAAGGCAACCTCATGGCGCATTTTCGCTTCCTTGGCGATTTCAGCAAGACCGATGCCGCCGATTTGCGATGCCGTACCGGTGAAGTATTGTTCGATCACCTCTTCGCCGATGCCGACCGCTTCAAAAATTTGCGCGCCGCGGTAGCTTTGCACCGTCGAAATGCCCATTTTCGACATTACTTTCACGACGCCGTCGGTAGCGGCTTTCATATATTTGCTTACTGCATCGCGATACGACAGTGCCACATTGCCTTTTTCCACTTCCTGGCGAATCGTCTCGAGCGCCAAATACGGATTTACCGCGTCAGCGCCGTACCCGATTAAAGCCGCGAAGTGATGCACTTCCCGCGCTTCGCCGCTTTCGACAATAATGCTTACATTCGTCCGTGTCCCTTTGCGGACGAGGTATTGATGAAGGGCGCTCGTGGCAAGCAATGTCGGAATCGCGACATGTTTTTCATCCACACCGCGGTCAGACAAGACAAGAAGCGTCGCACCGTTTTCCATCGCTTCGTCAGCTTTGGCAAACAGCTCATCAAGCGCCTGTTTTAAATCATCAGTAAATAGTGTTGGAATCGTCACACAGGCAAATTCCGGATACGGATTGGATTTTAACGCTGCCAGTTCCTCATTGGAAAGAATCGGCGTCTCCAAACGAATGCGACGGGCTGCCGATGCATCCGGATGTAAAATATCCCCTTCTTTGCCGAGAAGCGTCATCGTCGATGTCACGATATATTCGCGAATCGCATCAATCGGTGGGTTCGTCACTTGTGCAAACAGTTGTTTAAAGTAGTTAAACAAGCTTTGCGGACGGTCGGACAGAACAGCTAGCGGCGCATCCATCCCCATCGCGCCGGTCGGATCTTTCCCTTCCGTCACCATCGGGATGATCATTTTTTCGACGTCTTCATACGTATAGCCGAACGCTTTTTGCAACGTGACAAGGTTGTCGACCGGTTTTACCGTTTTCGGAATGTCAAGATCAGAAAGAGCAATCATTTGCTCATCAAGCCATTGGCGGTATGGCTTCTCTTTGGCGATTTCTTCTTTGATTTCCTGATCGGAAATAATCCGCCCTTGTTCTAAATCGACTAACAACATTTTCCCCGGGCTCAGCCGGTCTTTATAGAGGATGTTGTTCGGTTCGACATCGATGACGCCGACTTCCGACGAGAAAATAATATAGTCATCTTTCGTCACATAATAACGCGCTGGCCGCAGCCCGTTGCGGTCCAAAATCGCACCGATCTGTTTTCCGTCCGTGAACGAAATCGCCGTCGGTCCGTCCCATGGCTCCATCAGGCAGCTATGGTACTCGTAAAACGCTTTTTTCGCTTCATCCATTTCCTCATCCCAAAACCATGGTTCCGGAATCAACATCATCGCCGCATGCGCCAATTTCTTCCCTGCTAAGACGAAAAATTCAAACGCATTATCTAAAATGGATGAGTCGCTGCCGTTCGTGTCTAAAATCGGCATAATTTTTTGCAAATCATCGCCAAACAGCTCGGATGCAAACTGCTTTTCGCGCGCCATCATCCAATTGACGTTTCCTCTTAATGTGTTGATTTCGCCGTTGTGAATTAAATAGCGGTTCGGATGGGCCCGCTCCCAGCTTGGGAACGTATTCGTGCTAAAGCGCGAATGCACGAGGGCAAACGCCGAGCGAAAACGTTCATCTTGCAAATCGACGTAAAACTCATCCAATTGTTCCGGAGTAAGCAACCCTTTATAGACAATCGTCCGGCTCGAAAGACTTGCAAAATAGCACTCATTATTCTCAACAAGCTTTTCCGCTTGCTTGCGAATCACATACAATTTCCGTTCAAACGCAAGTTCATCGGTAAGATCGTCGCTTGCCGCGATAAATACTTGGCGAATAAACGGCTTGCTTTGTTTTGCGAGTTTTCCGAGTTTTTCGATATTTACAGGCACAGTGCGCCAGCCTAACAGCGTCTGCCCCTCTTTTTCAATGATTTTATTAAACTCTTTTTCATAATAGGTCCGTCTTTCCTCATCTTCCGGCAAAAACACCATGCCGACGCCGTAGCGCCCTTTCGGTGGAAGATTCATTTCTCCGCACGCGGCTTGGAAATATTCGTGCGGAATTTGCATCATAATTCCCGCACCGTCACCCGTTTGCGGATCGCTTCCTTGTCCGCCACGGTGTTCCAGCTGGCGCAGCATGTGCAGCGCTTTTTTGATAATGTCGTGAGATGGCTTCCCTTTTAAATGTGCATAAAAACCGATCCCGCACGCGTCATGTTCAAATTCAGGGCGATAAAGCCCCTGTGCTTTTGGCAGTCCGTAATGTTTCATGCTGCTCCCTCCCGTTCCTATTTCTCTGTAATAACCATTGTAATTTTCAAAAATAATATAAACAATATATAATTTAGATTAAATCCATCTCATTTTGCGATAAATGACAGGGAGGGGAGAAAAATGGAGCTGAGACAGCTGCAATATTTCGTGGAAGTAGCGAAGCGAGAACACGTTTCCGAAGCGGCGGAAGCGCTGCATGTCGCCCAATCCGCCATCAGCCGGCAAATTGCGAATTTGGAAGCAGAACTTGGCGTGCAATTGTTTGAGCGCGAAGGACGAAACGTCAAACTCACCCCTGTCGGCCGCCATTTTTTGCCACATGTCGAGACGGCGCTCAAAGCGATTGAATACGCCAAACAGCAAATCGAAGAATATTTGGATCCTGAGCGCGGAACGATCAAAATCGGCTTTCCGACCAGCCTCGCGAGCCATACGATGCCGATGGTCATCTCCGCCTTTAAAGAAGAGCATCCAAACGTGTCGTTTCATCTGCGGCAGGGGGCATACCGATATTTAATCGAAGCGGTGAAAAAAAGAGAAATCGATTTGGCGTTTCTCGGCCCCGTTCCCACTCGAGAAATGGGGATTAAAGGGGAAATTTTATTTTCGGAACCGTTTGCCGCACTACTGCCGAGCACCCATCCGCTCGCCAAGCGAAGCAGTTTAGTATTAAACGAGCTGCGCAACGATCCGTTCGTCACGTTTCCAGAAGGGTATATTTTGCATCAAATTGTGCTTGATGCCTGCCATCAGGCCGGATTTTCCCCGGTCATCTCGTCCGAAGGAGAAGATTTGGATGCAATCAAAGGACTTGTCTCGGCGGGAATCGGCGTCACCCTTCTTCCGGAAAGCGCCTTTTATGAAACGGTGCTGCGCTTTGCCGTCAAAGTGCCGATCGAAATGCCGCAAGTCAAGCGAAACGTCGGCATTATCATCTCTGACCATCACGAACTGGCGCCGTCGGTCAAAGTGTTTTATCGGTTTGTGAAAGACTTTTTCGCCCAGTTGGAGCGGTATCAATAAAAAACATTGTCTAGCTTTTTTATAAAAATCACCTCTGCGGCTTATCTGTACCACACCGGTTGCTGCAAAATTTTTTTCCGCGGTCAAGCAAATAAAATCCCCGGAAATCATTTCGATTCCGGGGCTTTTCTATCAATGTTTCCTCACGTTTTCGCTTTCCATTATTGCCATGGTTCGCTCATTCAGCCTCTGAACGCGCCACTTTCACCATCTGTTTCGCCTGTTCGCACGCCCGGACGACTTCATCGAGCGATTTTCCCAATCCTGCTTCTACAGCGGCGATATACGCTCCTTCCACCAACGGAGCATCAGCGATGGCGATATGATCTGTTTTCTCGAGCATCTCGATCGCCAATTCCGCGTTCATCAAAGCGCTGCCAAGGTCAAACAGAATGACAACCCCTTTTTCCGAATAAACGGATTCTATCGCTTCTTTGATGCGGAAAGCGTTCGTCCCGATCTCCCCATCGTTTCCACCGGCAACTGCGATGTTGACATCGGGCTGGACTTGATTTAATAGTTTCTTTAACCCGCTTACAATATCCTCGCTGTGCGAAATTAATACAAGGCTGACATACTTCATGAATCGATCTCTCCTTTATCCTTCCAGCTCTTCCGCTAAAGCGGCAAACAATAAATACGAAGAAGCCGAACCTGGATCGATGTGGCCGATCGATCTCTTTCCTAAGTAAGCGGCGCGCCCTTTTTTCGCCTCGAGTTCTTTTGTATGTTCCATTTTTTCTTTCGCAAGCAGCGCTGCTTCTTTCGCTTGCAAGCTTCCTTTCTCCCGCAAAAATTCCATGACCGGCTCCCATACGTCCACCATCGTTTTCTCGCCGACGTTTGCTTTTCCGCGCGCTTTGATTCCGTCTAGCGCCGCTTCTAACGCTGCGATCAGCTCTTTATCATCCGCTTCCTTTTTTCCCGCGAGCGCCATTGACATTTTTAAAAAAGCAGTGCCATATAGCGGTCCTGAAGCTCCCCCCACTTTCGCGATTAGCGTCATGCTTACGTCTTTGAAAAGAGAGCCCAGATCTTCGTAATTGGCAGAAGCAATTTTTTCAACTACTTCTTGAAATCCCCGCGCCATATTTAGCCCATGGTCGCCGTCGCCGATCGCTTGATCGAGTTCCGTTAAATATTGTTTTTGTTGCTGAATGTGATCGTTTGCGATGCTTATCCATCGTTTTGCCTGTTCTACGCCAAACGCCATGTTAATTTCTCCTCTCGTTTTTATTTTTTCAACGCAATCGTATCTGCAGGCGCATCTAACAATTCGATCAAGGAATCATCCAATTTTAACAGCGATATCGAACAGCCGGCCATTTCCAGCGAGGTCATATATTCTCCGACAAATGTTTCATAGACGTGGATTTGTTTTTCTTCCAACATCTCCGAAACTTTTTTGTTGACAATATATAATTCCATTAACGGTGTAGCACCAAGCCCATTAATCATCACCGCGACGCGGTCGCCTTTTTCTAGTTTCATGTCATCGAAAATTTTATTTAGCAGCGTTTCCGCAATTTCGTCTGCTGTTTTGATCATGGTTTTTTCAATTCCCGGTTCACCGTGAATGCCGATACCGACTTCGATTTCGTTTTCTCCAAGTTCAAAGCCAGGTTTTCCCGCTGCCGGCACGGTGCACGGAGTAAGTGCCATCCCCATGGAACGAACGTTTTGTACCACCTTCTTCGCCGCCGCCTCGACTTCTTCAAGCGATGCGCCGCGCTCCGCCAACGCTCCTGCAATTTTATGCACGAACACCGTTCCCGCGATGCCGCGCCGCCCTGTCGTAAACGTGCTGTCTTCGACGGCAACATCATCATTCACAATCACTTTGGCGACACGGATTCCTTCCGCTTCGGCCAACTCCGCGGCCATTTCAAAATTCATGACGTCTCCCGTATAATTTTTGATAATAAGCAATACACCATTCCCGCTATTGACCGCTTTGATGGCCTCTAGCACTTGATCAGGAGTTGGGGATGTAAACACTTCCCCGCATACCGCCGCATCTAACATTCCTTTGCCGACATAGCCGGCATGCGCCGGTTCATGTCCGCTGCCGCCGCCGCTTACGATTCCGACTTTTCCTTTTACTGGAGCGTCATTTCTTACAATCACATTTGTACCAGGCAGCCGTCTCAGCCGATTCTGATAAGCTGCGATCATTCCTTCTAGCATATCGTTGACAACATGGTTCGGATCGTTAATTAGTTTTTTCATCATTCTCTCCCCCTCATTAGTTTGGGTATTATCAAAGGTTGATATAGAATGATAATTCCAGTTTCTAAAATAAAAAACTTGTCACCCCATCGATCTTTAATGGAGGCAGCTCAGAGGGATGACAAGCTTGTCACCTCTATTAATAGCTTATTTTCTTAAAAATATCAAGAATATTCCGATTTATCCATCTGCTGGTTCATCGCAAAAAGATGCACTTGATTTTTACGTTAAAATGGGATAGCGATTTCGAATAACGTTGGATATTTCTGTATCCATATCCTCAACGTTTAATAAGTTTGATTTAGTTGTCCGTCCCCTCCATCACTCCATTCACGTAAGGAAAAACGGCAAGAAGGCATCATCGTGTCTCTTCGAGTGATGAGCGTCTTAATAATGTGTGCGGCGGCACAGTCATTAAAAACGAGTTTCGGCTTGGTTTCTTGTTTGGCTTTTGGATACGCAGCGGAAATGTTGAGGTGCTTGTTAGCCATTCACGTAAATAAGCGCTTTCGTGGTTGCCTGCTTTTGCATATAATGATAAACTTTGTAATTTTACGCGAAAAGCCATTGACGTCCCTCTTTTGCTCAATTAAGTTAAAAATAGATTAGATATGTAGGATGGGGATGTTGTGAAACTGTTTATCCTTCGCTCGCTGATGTTTGCGGTTTTATGGACAGGGTACTTATATAAACATGGTCAAGATTTAAATCAACCTGCTCTTCTATGGTTTATTTGCTCACTTGCTATTTTAAGTTATTTTTTACTTTCTATTGTGAAAGAGCCGTTTGTTTTATATATAATCATTCATTTTTTGATTATAGTAGCTGAATTTCGGTATCCGCTTCCTAAAAATATGTATAGTCTTTTGTTATTTTTATATATTTATTTAGAGGCAATTTTTCAACTACCGATAAAAAAATTCCGCCTATTGACCATCATTACGTTTCTGTGTTCAGCAGTGATCGTTATTGGCTTAAAAAGCGGAGAAATGGAATGGCTCATCGCTTTAATTCTTTTTTCTATTATCTCTGCTCTGTTAAACGAATACGTGTTGGAAAGAAAAGAGCAACGGGAAATGTATGAACAGTTATTAGGAGAATATCGGCGTTTAAAGCGTTTACATTATGAAACAGAACGATCTGCAAGACTGGAAGAACGAACAAGAATTGCCCGTGAAATTCACGATTCCGTAGGACATAAATTAACAGCCCTTCTTATGCAGCTAGAAATCTTGTCAATCCAAGAGCCGAAACAAGAATACGAGCAATTAAAACGTTTAGTTCGCGATAGTTTGGAGGAAACAAGACAAGCTGTAAAAGCATTAAAAACAGAAGAAAATGAAGGGATTGCCTCTGTGCTTCAATTGATTCGAAAATTAGAATCGGAAAGCCATATTATGGTTCACTTTACGACGAAACAAGGTGTACTATCTACGAAGATTTCCAATCAACTTAGTGTTGTGTTATATCGCGTCATTCAAGAAGCATTGACAAATGCAATGAGGCATGCCCATTCAAGAGAAGTATTTGTCGTATTAGGAAAATCCGCAGTGGGTGATGTTCATTTTTCTATTAAAAACCGCATTTTTGAGCCGAAACCTTTTCAAATGGGATTTGGTTTAACGAGCATGAAAGAACGTGTAGAGGAAGTCGGAGGAACTTTGCACATTTTCCAAACTAATGAGGAATTTATTGTTCAAGGAACGATTCCGGTAAAGGGGGATCATCGTGTTTAACATTTTACTTGTTGAAGATCAAGCGCTTGTCAGACAAGGATTAAAAATGATGATTGAACAGGATCCTCAACTAAAAGTCGTCGCAGAAGCAGAAAACGGATTAGAAGCATTGTACGAAATGCAAAAACATATTATCGATATCGTTATTATGGACATCCGCATGCCTGTGATGAGCGGCTTGGAAGCAACCAAAAAAATAAAAGAGCGATGGCCGGATGTCAAAATTTTAATTTTAACGACTTTCAATGATGATGAATATGCTGTGCAGGCATTGAAAGATGGGGCCAATGGCTTTTTATTGAAAACGGCTGAACAACAAAAACTGATTCAAGCGATATATAGCTGTATGAAAGGTGGAATGACCATTCATGAGGATGTCGCGGCAAAAATGATGCCAAAGCTATTACAAAAATCGAAACAAGCCCATGTTGACATCCCTTTATCCCCTCGTGAACTCATGATTGCAAAATTAGTAGGAGAAGGAAAAACGAACAAAGAAATTGCAGCAGAGCTTCATTTATCCATCGGAACGGTAAAAAATCATATTACACAAATCCTCCAAAAACTTCAGCTGCGCGATCGCACCCAACTTGCCATTTATGCCATTAAACATGATATAACCCCGTAAATATCGACCGAAACATACGGTCATTTTTTTATTGGTTCATGAACCCAAGAGCCGAATAAAAAATGACTAAAGTCATGTTTTTTATTTGAAGTAATGACTTGCGATAGTACGATTTTCCCAAGTAATAGCGTAACATGAAAATCAAAGAAGAAGGAGGAGAGAGAATGATATTAGAAGCGGTAGAATTAACGAAACAGTTTAAACAAACGAAAGCGGTGAATGGCGTTAACTTATTTTTAGAAAAAGGTGAAATCGTAGGGTTATTAGGTCCAAACGGAGCTGGGAAATCCACAACGATTTCCATGATCTCTACTTTAATTCCACCCACAAGCGGAGATGTCCGCTTTAACAACGAGAGCGTCCTCAAAAACCCAAAGAAATTAAGAAAGGTATTGGGAGTGGTTCCGCAGGAAATTGCTTTATACACTGATTTGTCCGCAAAAGAAAATTTATATTTTTTCGGAAGAATGTATCGCTTATCCGGAGCGAGCTTACGAAAGAAAGTCGATGAAATATTGGAACAAATCGGTTTGACTGAACGGCAAAACGATTTAGTGAAACATTTTTCTGGCGGAATGAAAAGAAGATTGAATATCGGAGTCGCGCTTTTGCACGAACCGGAATTTATTATTATGGACGAACCGACTGTCGGCATTGATCCTCAGTCAAGAAATTATATTTTGGAAACGGTCAAACGATTAAATCAAGAGAAACAAATGACCGTTTTATATACGAGCCATTACATGGAAGAAGTCGAATTTTTATGTGACCGAATTTACATTATGGATAAAGGCAGCATTATCGCATCAGGTACGAAAGAAGAAATCAAAAATATTCTATCATCGGAAAATACCGTTCAAATAAAAGTCGAAAGAGTCAACGAACCATTTATTGACGCGTTGCGCGCGGAACCAATCATTAACCATGTAACCGTCCAAGATCGATTGATTACCATTTTAACTCCTAAAGAAGTAAATGTATTCAATATGTTATTTAAGTTAGCAGAAAAGACTAACACTGTTTTCACTTCGGTGGACATCCAAACCCCTACATTGGAAGATGTGTTCTTGCATCTAACCGGTCGGGCACTACGGGATTAAAGGAGGATCGCGATGATTGGACAATTTATTAAGAAGCAGCTCCTATTGTTTATTCGAAACCGCCATGAATTGCTTGTTCTTCTTGGAATGCCGTTACTTTTAATTACGATATTAGGCTTAGCGCTCGGAAACATTATGAAGAATGACGCTCCTGTCATTCGTGCAAAAATCGCTCTCATTGAGAGAGGAAACGAACAAGCAGATTTACAAAAATTTGTTCATGATTTAGAAAATCTGGGCATACCACCTGAACAGAAGCAAATGATGATAAACGCAGCAAAACAAATGCTTCCCGTTACTGCATTAAAAAACGACGTATTAGGTTCTAAAGAATTAAAACCATATATCACGCTAGTGACGGCAAAGCCATCTGAACTCGAAAAAATTAGGAAAGATAAAAGCTACACAGCGATTATCGAAATTCCTCAACAATTTACGTATTCGGTTCTACAAAGCGTCTTTCTAGGAAAAAAGCAACAACCAACGCTTTCCTTCTACACAAATGAGCAAAAAGAAATCTCAGCGAAAATAGTAGAAGATATAGTCACAACATTTCAAGAGCGCTACTCCACTTTTTTTGCTCTCGGAAAATCAGGCTTGCTAAACAGTTCATTTAGCATGCCCGCCGTCCATGTCCAAGGTAAAGTCGAATCGGTCACAAAGAGAGAACCTATTAATGCCATTACTTATTATATGGTGGGAATGAGTGTCATGTTTGTCTTATATATCGCATCAAATATCGGTTCTTATGCGTTTCGCGAAAAACAACTTCATGTTTTTAATCGAATATTGCTTGCCAATGTATCGAAATGGTCTTACATGATAGGGATTTTTATCTCATCTGTACTTCTTGCGTTTTTACAGCTAAGTTTGCTGTATGGGATCACTTCGATCATTTATCACATTAGATGGCCTCATGTTACTGCCTTTTTTGCGGTCACTCTTGCCCTATGTTTTGCCGTTGGAGGATTATCCGTTTTGTTGACATCCTTAAATTACCGATTGAATTCAGAACATATGTCGAACTTTTTTGCAAGCATTGTTGTTACCATTTTTTCGCTTCTCGGAGGAAGTTTTTTTCCTTCGAACCAACTATCAGGCTGGATTCATACACTTGGAAATCTTACCCCTAACGGTTCCAGCATGACGGCGTATTTAAAAATACTACAGGGGTATGATTTGGCAGAAGTCACCCATTCGATTTTGTATTTATGCTTATTTAGCATGGCGATGATAATAGCAGCCGTATTCACCTTCCCAAAAAAGGGGGCATTATCATGACTAGCATTTTAATAGCGAAACTTCGCCTTTTTCTTCGAAAACCATGGATTTTTCTTGCCATGACTGCTGTTTGCGTTTTAATGGCTTTTATCATAGGCACAGCAAATCAAACCAAAGTAAAAGTTCCTGTCTATAGCCATCTTCCTAAAAAGGAAACGAACGAAATATTTCGTTCTCTCCAACATTCTAATTTGTTTGACTTTCAATTGACAGATCAAAACGAAGTCCACAAGCTTGTTAGCGAAGGGAAAGTCGAAGCAGGAGTAGAATTGGAAAAAAATGATTTTCGCTTAATCATTTCATCAGAGACGGCAAATGTAAGCTTTATTCGCCAATATGTTCAAAAAGTATACGTAGATCATATAGAAACGAAAGCCATCAGTGAACATGTCTCTACACATTCGAACACGCATGCGGAAGAAGTCAAAAAGATACTAAACGAAGCAAAAAAACATCCCCTTTTTACTTTCGAAAAGAAAAGTTTTCACGGAGAACAACCGATTATGATTGATAATCAATTACAGTCAATATTTGGATTTTCTTTGTTTTTTGTCATTTACACGGTTTCTTTTAACGTTATCCAAATCCTCGTCGAAAAAAGGGAACGAATATGGGACCGCATGATTCTTTCGCCGTTAAAAAAATGGGAAATATATACAAGTAATTTATTATATAGTTTTGTAGTCGGCTATATTCAAGTGGCGCTTATATTCTCTATCTTTCATTTTGGAATCGGTGTCGATTTTCATGGAAAATTCGCAGAAATACTTTTGTTATTAGTTCCTTATGTTTTCGCTCTTGTTGCGTTATCTATTTTTCTAACAGGACTTGTGAACAACGAGCAACAGTTTAGAGCGATTATTTCGATTGTATCGGTTAGCATGGCGATGATCGGCGGAGCATACTGGCCTTTGGAAATCGTCTCCTCTAAAATTTTATTGACTCTCTCTAAATTCGTCCCTGTTACTTACGGCATGGAACTCTTAAAAGGAGCAGCGGTTTATGGAAATTCCATCAGCGATTTATTATATCCAATCAGCATTTTATTTTTTATGGGAGTCGTATTGATGGGGCTTGGCATTAATTTGGTAGAAAGAAGAAATGCGTAGGATTTCCCCCATTCCAACAGGTCGATTACGCGTTTAATCCAAATATAAAACCCTATGTCCGAATCCTCGGAATAGGGTTTTATAATTTATGACAATTTTACTACCGTTCTTCCACGCAGTTTGCCTTTTAAAATATTCGATAACGCTTCAGGAAGCTGTTCGAGAGTAACTTCTTGCGCAATCGATTCTAATAGTTTATCAGGTTTTAAATCACTGGCCATCCGTTCCCAAACTTGTTTCCGTAATTCCATCGGGCAATAAACGGAATCAATGCCTAATAAACTTACGCCGCGCAGAATAAACGGGAAAACGGTGGTTGGAACGTCCGTACCGCCTGTCAGCCCGCTAACCGCCACAGCGCCGTTATATTGGATGCGGCTTAAAACAGTGGCAAGCGTTCTCCCGCCGACAGGGTCAACGGCCGCTGCCCAATATTGTTTGTCTAGCGGGCGGATCTTTTCGGCGCATACATCTTCCCGGGAAAGAATTTCTTTCGCGCCAAGCTCACGCAAATATTCGTGTTCTGTTTCCTTACCTGTGCTCGCGACCACTTCATAGCCCCGTTTTGCGAGCATCGAAACTGCCAAACTGCCGACGCCGCCGGTTGCCCCGGTTACAAGCACTTTCCCTTTTTCCGGGGACAGGCCGTTTTCCTCCAAGCGGTGAATCGACAACGCCGCGGTAAACCCTGCCGTTCCTAGCGCCATTGCTTCTTTTAATGTCAACCCTTTCGGAAGCGGAACAATCCAATCCCCAGGAATACGGGCGTATTCGCTGTATCCTCCGTAATGCGACACCCCAATTTCATAGCCAGTCGCAATGACTTCGTCTCCTTCTTTAAAATGCGGATCGTTTGAAGAAACGACAATACCAGCCAAATCAATCCCCGGGATAAACGGATACGTTTTCACAATTTTGCCATCGGGGATGCACGCCAATCCGTCTTTATAATTTACGCTGGAATATTGGACCTTGATCAAGACATCCCCTTCTGGAAGGTCATTCATCGTAACAGCTTGTACATTGACGGTAAAATCGGTTTCCGTTTTGTTCACTACTAACGCTTTAAATTCACTCACAAGGCATCCCCCTCAAAATCTTCCATATTCTTGTCTATAACGATAACAAAAATATTTTGACTGGTCAAAATATTTTTGGCGCCCAAATCGTGTTGTATCAATGTGAATAGTCTAGTAGCCCATACCTCACACGATATAAGACTGGGCAAGCATGTTTGATGTCGTTTTTTTTTTTCACAAATCTATCTAATCCTCCCCACAGGAGGTATCGCGCAACCTCTACTTTTATCTGCCTCATTGAAATGGAAGGATTCTCCGTCTCATGCCCTAAAACGTGACAACTTTTCGAACATTGCTCGAAACGGATTATGATTGCCGCGGTTTTGTAGTATAGTGAAATTGAGAAATATTTCACGTGTTACTAGGAGGACGCCGGACGATGATTGTGCATGAATTGATTGGCACGGAAACCTTGTTTACCGAACAACTAAAAGAAGGATACTATGTGATTCGGGAAAAATACAACAAGCTGGACGTTCAGCCGCAGGACATCGATTCGTTTCAGCAAATCGATTGCGGAACGGAAGAAATCGTCACCGTTATTTTTGACCCAGGCAACGACTATTCGCTCATTTGTTTAGACACATATACATTCGAGACAAAAGCCCCTTCTCTTTCTGAACTGTGGCAAACACTTAAAATAAAGCATAGAGACCTTTTTCAATAACAATCCGTTGACTAGGCTTTGTCCCTAAAGCGGAATGCCTCTTTATATGGCAAACACAATTAACCCCTTCACCTGCATTTACTCCCTCAAAAATTTGGCGAACAGTGCACATACTGTTCGCCATTTTTTCGTGCAAACGCATTACCGTTGCAACGATTTGTTCGAAAGAATATCGGTGCTTCACTATGTTGAGGACAAATTTGATCGCATCGTCCCTTTCATTAAATCAGACTAATCGAATAATAACAGGAACTCCCCTTATTTCCTGCCTGCATTTTTTGTTATTTGTAATTTACTGTTAACCGCAAAATGGTTAAAGCCAAAAATGAATCGGCCTTGACACCATCCGTTATTGAATTTTCCATAATGCATCGGTTAACGTATTTATTAAGAATGAGAGATCTTCGTCCTCAATATTTAGCGGTGGAGATAATGTTAGCACGTTGTTGTATCCAGCAACGGTCGTACCGTTTTTCCCAATAATCAGGCCGTTTTCTTTGCAAATGCCAATCACTTTATTAACATGCGAAACATCAAGAGGCTCTTTTGTGTCTTTGTCGGTGACTAGTTCAATTCCAATTAGCAAACCTTTCCCGCGCACATCGCCAACGTAAGGGTGGTCTTGCAGTTTATTTTTTAATTCATTTAACAGCCGTTCGCCTGCTTCCTTCGAACGCGCAAATAAATTTTCCCTTTCCATAATTTCAATATTTTTCAATGCTAAAGCGCATGCTGCTGGATGGCCGCCAAACGTATTAACATGGCGGAAATAGTCATATTCTTCTGTTCCTTTAAACGCCTCGTAAATCTCCTTTCTAACAGCGGTCGCCGATAACGGCAAGTACGCGCTTGTAATCCCTTTTGCCATCGTAATAATATCTGGCTTTACCCCATAATTCATGAATCCAAACGGTTTGCCTGTCCGGCCAAATCCACAAATCACTTCATCTACAATTAACAAGGCGCCGTGTTTTTCGCACACTTCTTTTACGGCTTTCATATATCCTTCCGGCGGTATTAGCACTCCCCCTCCAGTGATAATCGGTTCCATGATTACCGCCGCAATGGTTTCGCTCAACTCCCATGTCATTACATCGTCGATTACTTTAACGGACCGTAAATCCCGCGGATTTTCCGCTTGATCATTGTCACGATAGCTGTCTGGAGGCGGCACATGAATAAACCCTGGCGCAAGCGGTTCATATTTATATTTCCGTTGTGCCTGTCCCGTTGCGGCAAGAGCCCCCATCGAATTCCCATGGTACGCCCGATAGCGGGAAATAATTTTATATCGGTTATACTCTCCTCTTTGTTGATGATATTGCCTTGCGATTTTAAAGGCGGTTTCATTGGCTTCGGAGCCGCTGTTGGAAAAGAAAATGACATATTCGTCCCCAAGCAGCTCATTTAATTTCTCACCAAGCTGAATGGCCGGCACATGACTTTGAGTAAGCGGAAAATACGCAAGCTTTTTTAGCTGTTCGTAAGCGGCTTCCGCTAATTCCTCACGTCCATATCCAACATTCACACACCATAATCCCGCCATCGCATCTAAATATTTTTTTCCTGTATGGTCGGTAACCCAACATCCTTTCGCTTCTGTCACCACCAGTGTCGCATCAGGATTATACGGCTTCATCGAATGCCATATATATTGACTATCTTTCGCAAGCCATTGCTCGTTTTGATGAACCTGAACCATTTCTCTTCCCTTCTTTCTATTGTAAAGTAAACTCCCTTCCGCCTAGACTTCGTTTCAAAGCGGAGGAGTTCCCGAGTAAGTAAACCTGTTCTTGCTCAGCTTAATAAAACTTAGTACAAGATGGTGTTAAAAATCGAATCGAGAAGTAATCATTTTTTTGCGTGTATAGAAGTTTACGCCATCTTTTCCGTTTACATGGAGGTCGCCATAAAACGAATCTTTCCAGCCGGAGAACGGGAAGAAAGCCATCGTTGCCGGCACACCTACATTGATTCCTAACATTCCCGCATCCGCTTCTTCACGGAATTTACGGACAGCCTTCGCATCTTTCGTATAAATGGTCGCACCGTTTCCGTACCGAGATTTGCGAATATATTCAAGCGCTTCGTCCAAATCTTTGGCTCGCAGCAAGCTAAGCACAGGCGCAAAGATCTCTTCTTTGGCGATCGTCATATCTGGTGTGACATGATCAAAAATCGTTGGACCAAGGAAGTTGCCTTCTGGCATTTCCTCCATTTCTTTGCGTCCGTCCCGAATGAGCACTGCCCCTTCTTCAATGCCTTTTTGAATGTAGCCTAATACTTTTTCGCGGTGGGATTGGCGAATAACCGGGGTTAAAAGCACTTCCGGATCCATGCCATTTCCAATAACAAGCTCATCTGCCTTTTGCTTAAGCAGTTTTACAAACTGATCATTATCGCCGACAATAACAACCGCGCTGCAAGCCATGCAACGCTGCCCTGCACTTCCAAAAGCGGAGCTAATCACATGCTGCACCGCTGTCTCTATATCGGCATCAGGCATGACGATATGATGGTTTTTCGCTCCGGAAAGCGCTTGTACACGTTTGCCTTGTGCAGCTGCACGCTCATATACATACTTGGCGACAGGTTGCGAACCAACAAAAGATATTGCTTTAATATCCTCGTGATCGATGAGGGCGTTAACGACATCATGCGCTCCATGAACGATATTGAGCACTCCTTCCGGCGCCCCAGCCTGTGTAAACAACTCCGCTAGTTTATTTGCTAAAATTGGTGTTCTTTCAGATGGCTTTAATACAAACGTATTACCGCAAGCAATCGCCAACGGAAACATCCAGAGAGGCACCATCATCGGAAAATTAAATGGCGTAATTCCAGCGACTACTCCTAAAGGGTAACGGAACATTTCGGAATCAATACCTTCGGCAATTCCCGAAAGTGACTCCCCCATCATTAATGTCGGAGCACCCGCGGCAAATTCTACGCACTCAATTCCTCTTTGAATCTCACCGTACGCTTCTTTATATGCTTTTCCATTCTCTTGAACGACAAGCTTTGCTAATTCTTCGTGATGCTCATTCAATAAATGATGAAAGGTAAACATAATCCGCGCCCGCTTAGGAACCGGTGTATTTTTCCATGTTTCAAATGCTTTTTTGGCCGCTTGAACAGCTCTGTCTACATCTTCCTTCGTCGAAATGGGAACCCGCGCCAACACCTCCCCTGTCGCCGGATTCGGCACTTCCAATGTCTCTGTCCCGCTTGATTCTACCCATTGTCCATTAATAAAGTTTTTCAAAATAGTTGTTTCGTTCTTTGTCACCGTCATCATAAAACCCTCCTTTTTATAAGACTATTTCAAATTATTTAACTTTAAGAAAATTATCTCTTAATTTCCAATATCCTTCATTAGACAAAACGTAAAAATTATAACTATGTTCATTCCACAATATGACTAGGTGCGTTTGCCAAACGATCACAATGTTATATACACAAAAAATAAAACTCCTCTGCTTTTGTAACAGGTTTACTTATACATCACAGACTAAATCTAACCAATTCACATCAAAAATGGGCTTGAAGAAATTTCTCCAAGCCCATTATTTACTACCCATTATTCAACTATCGCTCCCTTTCGTGCAAAAACGAACCCAGTCTCAGCACTTGATAATCATGTCGGCGCATGTGAAAGGACGCACCGATTCCAAGTAGTGATCTTCCGCTTTCCAGTACCTATTTCTAAATTTCTCAATGTTGTTCCTAATACTTTCCCCCTCACGATTAAAGCGTGTTTCCCTAGGACAATCCAAATAAACAACGTAATCAAAAAATTCCCGCCACTCGTGACGCTGAAGAAATACTCCCTCGATGATAACGACGCACTCATGTGGGATGAAAACGGTCTTTTTAAACTGCATATCAAGTTCAGTGTTGTAGAACTGGAGGTTGACTTCGCTATATTCTCGTACCTTGGCAAACAAATTTTCTTTCAAATACTCAACATCCCATTGCAAGTGATAATACTCGTACCATTCTTCATATCCCGTATTGTATCTTTTCCTTCGCTCGACAATGTGATCATCTAGGTGAAAGATACAAACATCTTTCTGATTTTGAAGCAGCATTTCTCTCAAACTTTCTGTAAATGTCGTCTTACCAGAACGGCTCAAACCGTCAATTCCAAGTATGAACCGATGACTCGTATGCAAACTTAAAATGGTATTCAGCAATTTCGATTGATCACCGTACATGATTCTCCTCCAAAATTACAGAATCATCACACAGACTTGTGTATGCAGCACTTCGATGGACATGTTATATGAATCTGCCCCGTTAACTGAATAGGGTACGGATTGTTGTTTAGTAATATTTTAATTCTCCTTATAAAAAAATCATCTATGGAGCGATTTTATTATTCGCGATTTGCTATTCCAATTCCTGCTAAAACACTTGACAAATCGCCTATAAATGCTTTTATATCAAAAAAATTGGCATGTGAATTAACATGCTAATTGATATGTTTTGCGCCTCTGAAGAGAACCTGTTGCTGCTTCTGTAGAGGAGTTTTATTGATCATTTTGTACATATTGCGTTTCGTTATTTGGCATTAAATATTCGTATGCTTTGATCATAAATTCAATAGCTAACCGTTTTTCCGGATTCATAAAATCGTCACCCAATAATTTTTCTAGTTTTTGGATGCGATGATAAAGCGTTTGTCTAACGACAAACAATCTTTTGGCCGTTTCTTTTTTCGAACCGTTGCACGCCAAATACACCTTTAATGTTTCCATCAGCTTTCCATTGTATTTTTGATCATATTGAATAACAGGTTCTAAATATTCCTTTACCACCTCTTGCAAGTCGCTATATTTATGAATAAGCGAAATAATTCGATATATATGTAAATCCTCGTAAAAATAGCTATTTGCTTTTTCTCCAAGTTGGTTTTGAATTTTAATGGTTTCTAAAGCAGTTCGATAGCTTTTGTCCATATGGGAGAGGTTTTCCACAAATTTTCCGACTCCTATGAGGAAGTTCGGTATTCTTTTCTTATTCGCAAAATCGGATTCCATCAAATATTTAATTCCTATCTTCATACGATTTTTCCATGTTTTTATGTCACGCTTATTCACCATAATAAACACAACGCTATTGCGAAAATCAACAGGAAATGTGGAGAATCCCTGTTGTTCAAAAATCGTCCGGCACAATAATTTGAAATAAGTAATGTCTAAGTTGGAGTATTGTTTGGATGATTTGAATCGAAAAATACTTACAAATCCACCTTTTGGTCTTAATTCTGCTTCATGGTATGTTAAGTAGTCGAAAATAGCTTCACTCGTATGCTCCCCTTCTAACCAGCTCTTTAACCATTCATTTTCTTGCACCCGCTTTTTTTCCTCTACATACAAATCCCGCAATAAATGTTGGGCAAGGGCAGTAGCCGTTCGATCCAAAATGAGAAGATCCAATTCACTAATTTCTTTATCGATGGAAACAATGGATAATTCCGCATATTCATTACCGAAGATTCGGATGGATTGGGAGGCTGTCTTTTGCTGTGGACGAAGTGCAGGATCAAACAATTGCTGTTCTTCTTTAGATTGTTTCACATATTTCGGTACTAACTCTACCTCTTTTCCGTTTATCCGAAAAATGACTTGATGGCCTAAATAATCATGCAGAAATTTTAAAATCTCATCATAATGACCAATCGACAACAATTTCTTGTTTAATTCTTGTGAATAGGACTCTAGGCTGGAAATGATTTGATAGTGTTGGTTAATTAAATAGGTGTGGATATCCTGGGTGATTTCGACGAATGGAACTTCTTTGAGAAAGAGAATGATGGGAAAGCGGTGTTCGTTGGCTAAGTCAATAATCTCCTGTGGAATCGAAGAAGCATAAGTTCCTATTTCAATACATAATCCGGATGCATCACATTCAATGAGTTGTTGCACAAAAGATATAAACAACGATTTATTTTCCTTCCATCCTACTCCAGTGGATAAGATCAGTTCTTTTCCCTTCAATAGCTTATTAATTTTTGTCACTTCCACAACGTGCACCCATTTCACCGTGCGATTCAAACCTTGATGCCCCGCTGCAATTTGAATATGTTCAAAATGCTTCCTTTTCAAAATATCGGAAACGGTTAATTTGGAAGTTTTCATACACTTCTCTTTCCCTCCTTTGTGCAACAGATAATTTGAATATAATAATAATATTCAGTATATTGTTATTTTTTCCTTCTTGAAACGAAAAAAAGGAGTGGTTCATCACTTCACCTCGTTAGAAGTTGAATCTGATGATTTCGACGATGAAGTAGATAACCAGTATTGCTGTGATGATTCCGTAGATTAAGTTTTTTCGGGATGAAATGTGACGTCCAAAAGAGGAAGATGGCTGCTGCGATTAGGATAAAAGCGATGACAACGCCTTCTCTTTCATCTTCTAGACCTCCTTCCCTTGTTTGAGAAGGAGGGAATTTTTGTGCGAAGGCGGGTAGAAGGGTGCGGGACGAAGTGGAGCATACGAAGTATCAAGCGATTTGCAGACACGGTTTGCGGAAAGCCCAATGACTTAGCAAGCTTTAAAAGCTGTACTTTTTAGGCTTGGTTAGCCGACTTGGCTTCCCCAAGCCGTCCCTTTATGCGCCTAACAAGCAAAAATTATAATGGGGGGGAGGCAAAGGAAGGAGCGTCCTCGGGAAGAAGGCCAAAAAATAAGATACCTTAAAAAACGGCTTCTCAGATTGGCGTACTATTATGCACAATTCAAAATGACGTTTTTATATATACTCGTCCCCCTGATATTTCAAGGGGGATGATTTCATTGAGAAGTTTGAAATGTTCCGCGCAGAAATGGCGAAAAAGAAACCGCATGTGGCCGCATCGCCATACGTCTTTTATAGCCAGCGCTCGCCGAAGTTTTCGGTCCGGGGCATTCAGCGAATGATTGAAAGCTACAGCCTACCAAACAAAAAGCTCACGCCCCATATGTTCCGGCATACGTTTTGTAAGTGGATGTTAAAGGCGACGAACAACGATATCGAGAAAGTACGGAGACTTGCGGGCCACAGCAATATCGCCACGACCTCCAGATACTTAAAAGACAGCTATAGCGATTTGGCGGATGCGGTGGAGGCGTTGCCGAAATTTTAACATTAATACTGATGACAGTTTGATATTAAAGAAGATGTCCCCTTGAATTTGTAACTTTTGGGAGATTAAGTACCGGAAATTGTGTAAAAGGAAAACGGCAAAAAGCGATTTTGTTTTCCGGTGACATAAGTTCACTGAACTGAGAGGGGAATTTTACACAATAATTAGGACTTGATCCGTGTCTGGTACCCTAATTAAGGGATTCCTAAAGAAAAACTGGTCTTTTCCTAATACATACAGGAAAGACCAGTTTTTCCCTCCTTCGCAGCAGGGATAGTCACATCGAGTAAAAGGGGGCGACTAACCCCCGTCTTCTCAAACTTTACATCATCGTTTGACAAGTCACAGGCCCCTATCCCATAAAACGGGCTAATTCATAAATGTATTTTTTACCCTTTTAGAAACCAAAAGATATGGAATCCAAATTATACACATAATCCCCATAATTACGATTTCTTCTGCTGACTTTAATCGAGCTATTTGCTCTATCGGAGTGTCTTGTGGTATCAATGTAACCATATAATAACCAATGCTACCAAGAAGAAAGTTGGAACTAAAGAAGGTAACTAGCATTTTTGGTAACGTTTCTTTCTTTTTAAAGAAATGAACCATAACAACTATTGAAAGAATTAATAATGATACGTTTCCAAATACCTGCAAATACAGTAGTGGCTTCAATATAGGTTGATAAAAAGGTGCTGTGGGATCGGTATAAAAAGCCCATGTTTGCGTTGTTAAAATGTCGTAGTAAAAGGCAACTTTAAAGAGTTGAAACACTGGGGCAAAAACAACTCCTACTGCTATCAAAATTAACCAATCCCTGATACCTTGTAGTATTTCTTTTTTAGACATAGTATACCTACTCTTCTTTCTATAAACTAATTTTCCTAAAGGGTCTAAAAGAATACTCCTAATGTAAATAGAGCACTACCAAATAGAATATAAATTACTTTTGCAGTCCATAATGGTAAACTTTTTAAAATTACACTACTATTTAATGTAATTTCAATTAGTGCATCCAAAAAAGTATCACGGCTCCAAAAATCTAATATGTGCTTTTTTCTGTATATTGTAATCCATATTTTACTATGAACAAACCTAAAAAGAGGATGCAAATTTTTAATACAAAGTACCAAATTATTTTTATTCACCTCTTGTCGAGTATTCCTATTATTTTATCAGAATTCTCATAGTAAGAATTTAATTTTTTACAAGAATCGAACTCCTTAATATATACTATTAGCTGGTTTAGTAATTTTTTAAGGTTTACGAAAATATTTATACACTATATATAAAATTCCAAAAAACAGAAATGAATATCCTATAACTAACGAATCTTCAATTTCTTTGAAGTCCTTATTTTTTGTAACAATAAGGAGTAAGATACCTGAAATAACCATTACTATCCCGGTAAAATATTTCATTTTAATATTCTCCTTACATTCTAATTTAAGTTTTTATTCTTTAAATTTTAATAAGTCTTCTTCAATTCTACCCTTAGTGACCCATGAAAGAGCACTACACCACAGATAATCGAATATTAATTTCGTTCTTACATGTTAAATATTCTTTTTATTAATAATCTGCCCAAGGATAAAGCTCTGAATCTGAACTCAAAAAATAGCCTCAGAAAAATAATATTCTGAGGCGTATTAATGTCTACTTGTTCTAATAATTAACTTTTCAATACTTATTTTACATGTCTATATTTCCAAATGTAACCATAAGCTAATGCGCCTGTAAAAACCCCTATATCTACATAACCAAATGCAGCTTTTGCTATACCTTTTAAGGCTAATTTAGTACCTTGTTTCCTGGCAGCACTTTTAACAGCAGATAGTAATTTATCTCTAAAAGCTCGCGTCCCTAAAATGGTTTTACTTAAAGCATCTTTAAATACAGTATAAAGTGATTTGTTAAGTTTATAACCACTTAAAACTGACTGATATGATCTATAAGCCTTCTCAAGCAGGGCAGGAATTGCTTGAATGATATCTTCTGCAGTATCCCAACCAAAATATTGAGCGGCCCAAGTTGTGAATGCATATTTCAATGATTTTTTAAATCTGTTCCAAGAAAAAACAGCATGTCCATTTGGGTCGGTAAAGATTACGGGATTGTTATGAGTGTATATATATTGGTTCAAACTTAATGGCTCATCCTCGAACCCATGGAACGTATCCCTTGTAATAAATCGACCAATGTTCGCATCATAATAACGTGCCATGAGATAGTATAACCCGGTTTCTGTATCGTAATAATATCCTGCATAACGGTATGGATTCGCCGATGCCATTGCACCCGTTTGTGAAAGGATATTCCCCCACGCATCGTAGCTGTATTCAGCTACGACATTACCACTTGAATCCGTTAGAGCTGTTACATCCCCATGACCGTTAACATGGTAATAGTAAGTCGTCCCATTTCTTGTCATTGTCACTGGACGATCATGCACATCCCAAGTATACTCAGCAACAATATTATTGTTGGCATCTGTTTCATATAGCACTTGGTTTGAGTCGCCATCGTAGTGATAATAAATGGTTCCGTTTGATGTGGTTTTGCTGATCCGTCTTCCAAGCTGATCATACGTGAATGACGCGATGGTGGCGCCAGACGCATTTTTCACTTCAATGAGACGGTTGTCATCATCGTACACAAATGTCTTATTGCCATTGTTCGTTAAATTGCCATTGGCATCGTACGTGTACGCTTGTCCGTTGACGGCCGTTAATTGGTCGGCGGCGTCATAAGTATACGTGGTAGTAGTAGTGGTCGTTCCATTGTTTACGATTTTCTTCGTACGGTTCCCGACAGAATCGTATTCGTACGTGATGGTCATTCCATCCGCTAGTGTTTCTTTTGTCAACTGATTCAACGCATCATATTGATACGTGATCGTTCCATTGTTCGTTTCCACACTGGTAATGTTGCCATTGGCATCATAGCTGTAGTTGAAGTAATTTAAGACATTTCCGTTCGCGCCAAAGTTTTTAATCGATTTCAACTGATTGGCATCATTATACTCGTAGGCGGTATAGGTGCCATTCGCATGGATGATGGATGAAATATTCCCTCGCTCATCGTACGTAAATCTCGCAAGGTTGGCGCTGTTTCTGGACAACACGACTAGCTGATCCAACGGATTGTAGCTGTATCCGATGGTGTCGGTTGTTGTACCCGCTGTGATGGAGGTGGACGTCACGTTTCCGTTATTGTCGTAGCCATAGGCAATGGAATTAGATGCCCCTTTACTGATTCGTGTTGGACGATTATTCTTATCATACGTGTACGTGATCGTATTTCCGCTTGCATCCGTCACCGATGTCACGTTGCCATTGGCATCGTAATTCAACGTCCATTTCGTCACGCCATTGTAAGCAATCGAAACAAGGCGGTTCAGCGCGTTGTAGCTATAGGATACCTTATCGCCATTGGCGTAGGTAACCTTTGTGAGATTGCCGTTTTTATCATAGGCAAAGGACGTCGTTTGATTTAACGGGTTCGTGAAACCAGAAACCTGATTCAACTCATTATACGTATAGTTGGTTATATAATTCTTTGCATTCTTAACCGATGTACGATTTCCTACACCGTCATAACCATACGTCGTCACATTGCCGTTTGGATCCGTGACTTTTGTCAATTGGTTATTGGCATTATATTCATAAGAAGTCGTTTTTCCCTTTCCATCCGTTACACTTGTCTGGTTTCCTACGGCATCATAACCGAAAGAAACCGTATTTCCTGCCGGATCTTTGATTTGGGTTACATAGTTTTTCTTCGCATCATACGTGTAAGCAGTATGGGAAGCCCCTACTTCTAGGCGCATTGCATCAAACCATGCGGTTCCGGTTTGATTAAAATAGTAGTAATACACTTCAATGTAATCAAACGTTTGTTTCGGCTTGACTTCCGCTGCCACATGCTGCCAGTCGGTCTTCGTTTTGTCAAAATCGTTGGCATAGTCCCAATCCGTTGTGCCATTCGTATAGTGGATCGCTACTTGTAAATTATAGTATCCACCGTTTGGATTTGCGCCTTCTTGTTTCGACCATCCGGACAACGTCAGTTTGGTATTGCTGTCGCCGGAAATCTTAATATGTTGTTTAATAAATTTATCTTTTCCAGATTCACCAGTAATTTTGAACGAGTTGTCTCCGACATATACATTGGCAGCCGTTGTATCTATTCTATCATTCGCAGAGAAGTTTCCGCTTGTTGTCCAGTTGTCAGGAATGCCGTCCCCATTGCTGTCCCGCTCAAAGCTAGAATTGTCTACAAAGTTATAGGCACTGACCACCGTTCCTTTTTCTAATTGAATGCCGTCAAAATAAGCGCTTCCTGAACCGGCGTTTAACCCGACAGATACCCGAACGGATTTGGTACCAGCTGGTGCGTTATCCGCCACGACATGAAGCCGGGTCCAATCGTGTGTACCAGCTAATTCATAAGAAACTTTTTGATTCAGCCAGTTTCCTTGCGCATCAAAATATTCCACTTTGATCAGCGCTTGTGCGGAGGTGGCGGATGTTTTCACATAACCACTCGCCACATAGGTTCCGCCATCATACGGCTGTTTGTCGGAGCTGACAATCGCCCATCCGGTCGGATTCGAAATTTTTATTGCTTTATTTCCGAATTTGCTGGTTGTCGTCCAATCGAATGTGGCTGTTTTTCCTGTCTCGATCGCTTTCGTCCAGTTATCTGGCCAGTTATCCGCATTATCATCGATTTCAAAACTGGAGTTGCTTGCCAAGTTATCCGCCGTAGACATCGGATATGTGGAATACTCAAGATTTCCAACGCTATCGTATCGTTGGGCAACCGATTGGGCATAAGGATCAATGGATTCCGTTTGATTATTATTTTGGTCATAATCAAAGGTGCTCACGTTGCTATTGAAATCTTGTGCTTTGATGAGGTTGTTTTGAAAATCATACGTATATTGAGCCGATTGATTTTCTGGCAATTGCACACTTATGATATTTCCTTTTTCATCATATTGATAGATGAAAGCTACTGTTCCATTTACCTTATTTTCATTTGGTTCAATCACTTGAGTTAAGTTGTTGTTATTATCATAGTCAAACGTGGTTACTGCTTTATTTTGAGCATCCAAAGGATTTTCCGTGATTTGAACGACATTCCCGTTCGCGTTGTATGTGTAATCGACCCGCCGGCCTTCTCCATCTGTCACCGATGTAACACTATTCGTTTGGTCATAAGAATAGCTTGTGGTACTGGTTGTCGGCGTACCGTTGATCGTGATCGGCCGCTCGATACTGGTGACGCGGTCAGACGTATCGTAGCGAATCGTTGTGGTGATATTTCTAGCATTTTTGATGCTGGTTAAATTATGATTGGAATCATAAGTAAACGAGGTCACATTCCCTTGTGCATCGGTGACTTTGGTTAAGTTCCCAGAAGTATCATACTCATAAGAGATCGTTCTGTTTGCTGGATCTGTAATGCTGGATACATACCCGTTCGTTCCATACGCAATGGTAGTGGTGCGTCCCGATGCATCCGTAATGGAAGTTAACTTACCATTCGCATTATAATTAAATGTGGTGGTGTTTCCGTTTGTATTTACAATACGAGAAAGGTTTCCGTTCGTATTAAAATACCATTTCGTGCCGTCGGTTTTGGTGATCGTATACGTTCCATCGGCATTCTTTACTAAATCGAGATAGACACCACCGGCTGCTTCATATCCGCCACCGATCTTTTCGCCAAAGATATGACGAGTATGGTCTTCATCGACAAAGGTAATCGGTCCACTGCCTGAATCCCATAGATTCATTTCCACATTGGTGAACCAGCCATAACCGAACATTCCATTCAAGCCGAACTTTCGGCTATTGTACGTTCTCGTAATCTCGACGTCTTCCCCCAAACCAGGAATCGCAAGATCGGTTTCTTGTAAAACCAGGTTTCCGTTAGCCGGGTTCACCCCGTCTTTCGTGGTCATCCAGAACGACTCGGTGCCGATGGGCTCCACCCAATAGTTGATCGTAATACGCGGAGTATTGGTGCCGCTGTTTACGGTATTAAAGGTACGATATGGCGATGATGCTTCGTTTTGCTGCTTCAGCATCAGCCCATAGTTCGGTTGAATGCCATTATACCAGTCCTTAACTAACTGAGTGATGTCCCAGCTCCAGTACGCATTCGCTGTATTGCTTGTTACCGTTGATTCTTTCGTGCTTCCGATGGAAGGTTGATTATTCCAGGTGACCGAAGAGGTCCAATTGCTTGTAATCCGGTATAAATCAATGGACACTTGTTGACCGTCCGTATTCGTTTGGTACGCATTAAAAGTCGCGCTCGAAATCACACTGTCACTTGGAAGGCTTGGAAGATAAAATCTTACCAAAGCACGTGTAGTGCCGAAATAACTGTTATAACCTGTATGCATGTATGTGTTGCTGGAATAGATCGAATCCGGGAAGTTGCTCGCGATAAAATTATCCCTTAAAACATCCCAGTTATTAATGGTAGGATCAATCGTGACTGGATAATTTGTGTCCGGATCTTGTAAAAAGCTTTCATCCGCTACGACATCGACGTAAGTTTTACCATCTTCTTTACGCAGCTGAAGAGTGACTTTATCCGAATACTTATGGTTTGCGTCGGTCATATACGGCTTTGCGAAATACCACTTTGGATTTCCTTTTTGATCTTCCAAAACGATGGTCCCATCTTTTTTAGTGATGGCATTTAATCCTTTTAGTTTTAATTCAAAAGAAAATGTGTTGGTACTAGGCTTACTGTTCAGGATGATATCTTCCTTTACCGCATCTCCTTGGATACGATATCGTACATCTGTTTGTTCAAATAACCCTTTATAAGTGATTTCATTATTTTTCACAACACCTTGTACATTTTTTCCTTGTACAGGGGTGAAGGAAAGGCTTTTATCATTTTCTTCGACAGAAACAAGTTCAGCTTGATTAGATTGTTCTGCAAACTTTGCTTTAAATGCATTTGCTGTGTTTTCAAACTGATTTGCCTCGCCCGGCTTTAAGTCATTGTTGATTTTTTTCCACTTCTTATCATTAGGATCTTGATAAAATTGAGGCTGTAAGTAAATCTCTTCCGTAAAGCTTCCATCTGGATTTAAGTAGCGTGTCGAATACTTTGTCCGTTTACTTTCTAATTCCAGTTTTGATTTTGGAAGTTTCCTAGGTAGCTCACCAATATCAGCTTCAATGTTTTGCTTTTTTTGTACTGCCCGTTCCGATTTACCAGGAGCAGCTTGTGCAAATGGGGGAGCAAGGAAACTAAAAATTAAACAAAATGAAAGAATAACAGCGATTAGGCGATGGTGATTAGGCAGCGGCTTCTCTATCACTTTATTTTTTTTCCTTTCGTAATTTTCTGATCATCCGGATGACAATCAAATTATAGCAATATGGTAGATATGTTGGGAATAATCCAAATATTGTAAGATAATATCCGATTGCTTTCATGATTACAAAATGGCGGAATTCCCCTATTTTCCGCCGTTTCTGCTTGATCCATGGTAAGGAAGAAAAAAATAAACAGAATGGTTTAAAAGTAAAGAATTCGCCTTTAAAGGCGAATTTTGCTTTCTTAAAAAACTTCCAGCTAACCTGTTTCTAGGATGGAGTAGAAATCACAGAAAATGGGGAAGACCCATAAAAACAGCCCCTTCCTCACCATGAAAGGGGCTTGCTGCTTTTCATCCTCAAACGGCTCGTTCATTAAATCATCCATTTTCTTTCTTCTCTTATCAGTTTCTTGTTTGTTCACATGAAAGCTTCTTAGCACACGATTTTTCGGTCCGAGGCATCCAGCGAATGATCGAAAGCTACAGTCTGCCGAATAAAAAACTGACACCCCATATGTTCCGGCATACGTTTTGTAAGTGGATGCTAAAGGCGACGAACAACGATATCGAAAAAGTACGGCGGCTTGCCGGCCATAGCAATATCGCCACGACGTCCCGATACTTAAAAGACAGCTATAGTGATTTGGCGGATGCTGTGGAGGCGTTGCCAAAGTTTTGAGAGTTATGAATGAGAAAATCTTAACACCATTGAAGACAATATTATTTTCAGGCGAAGAAAATAACCATCAATATGAGATTGATGACAAAAATACAACCACACTTTTATATAACAATAGTTGCATTTCTCTACCTGTTATAATACAATACTAACAAGGATAAATATTCGGAAAATCCTTTTGAAGGTTCGTTCGACTTGAATGAACGTCTTGTATCCGGTTACCACGTCGGCTGAGGACAAGTCGGTATTCGTCTTAATCAGGAACTTCCCATCCCGTAACACCTCCTTGGCTAATGCTGCTTCATTGCGATGAAACATTAAGGTTTGTCCATCATAATCGACCTCGAAATAGGCTTGCATGTTCTTTTGGGTCAGGATTTCCGCGACCTTTACGATGGTATTTTTCGGATCGAGTTTTCTTCCCCGTTTACCAGGTTTGACGAGACATTCAGCATAGTGCTCTTTTAATTTTTTTAGAGACGCGGTTTGTAAGAATGGGAGATACCCCAAAAATGGTCCTTAACTGTCAAAGGTGAGTTATAATCCTCATTTCTCACTTTTTGAATTCGTTGATATACTCTTATAATTCCTATATAAAAATTAAGGAATTAAAGAAAGCGAGGTAATGGAGATGAATGTAAAATCCCTCGAACAAGTATTTACCCAGACAGTAAAATTTTTCGAATGGCTGCTAGCGGGAATCATTATTGTAGCGGTACTTGCAGAAGGAACAATGCTCGTCCATGACCTATTCAGCTACATCATGGAAGGGGAAATCATGGAGAAATTTCAGGATTTTTTAGCTCATGCACTCTTGTATATTATTGGATTAGAGGTCGCACTTATGCTCATCAAGCACGATATGACACTCGTCATGGATATAATCATTTTTGCCATTGCCCGTAAGATGATCATCTTGAATGTGCATATGTGGGAGATTCTAGTCGGAATCTTAGCCATCTTTATCCTCTACTACCTTAAATGTTACGGACTGAGTTGCCGCTTTTTCCCCAACCGATCTTAATTTTTAACAATGAGAGTCAATTTCATAATTTAATAAGATAGAAAAAAGGAGAACACATTTTAGTCATGTATAATATGTGTCCTCCTTTATTTTTAGCGATTTTTTATGATTTAGATCTTAATAAGTTCGTCTCACTCCCTTTTTAATTATTCATTAACCGGAATATATACTTGAATTTCTTTTATCATTTGTTGAAATTGTTCCTCATCTTGGAAATAATCACTGCGCCAATTATCCATAATCCATTTCACAAGCTCTTGTGGAGTATCAAAAAATTCTCCGCTCGTATCAGCTTTTCGGATCGTGTATCGGCCGTTGTCCTCATCGATTGTCACTTCACACGGAAAAGCACCATCTTTCGCTTTCAAATAAAATTCCACAGCAATTCTTCCTTCCTGTTTTTGCTGGTATTTTTTAATATTCATAAATTTATGCTCATACCTTGGGGCAATTGCTCTTATTTATCGATAAAACTACTGTGCTTGTTTCATTTGACGGATTAATAGGGATGAAAAATACTTACGAGCATCCGCATTTTTAATATGCAATATTTGTATCGTGTCCTTTTTTCCTGAAGGGTCTGGTATTTTTAATTCGAATTCGAGGAAAGCCCCGCTTAAATTTTCTCTAACATTTTTGATATAGTATCCTTGTTGAATCAAATAGTCAATTTTATCCCTTTCTGCCAAAAATTCTTGATAGGACATCTCATTACCACCCCCTAATGAAACTGAACCGTTTTCTTCAAAACATTCGCTTGTCTTTTTCTCTCCGTCTAAATATGTGATGAAATGAATGAATTCTAAGCGATAGTGATTTTTGAAGATCTACTATCGCTTAGAACGAAATAAGGCTAAGCTAAGAATTCATGTTACATTTTTATAGCCGTTTTAGGAGACAAGTTAAATGGTTAATTCCTCGCTCTGCTTGGAAATCGTCGAGGTTCCGTATTTTGCCCGTTTTAAATATTTTCCGTACCCTGGTTTTCCGACAAATTGTTTATCACGAACGACAAATTCACCTCTACATAGAACCGATACCGGTTCACCCGTTACTTTCATTCCTTCGAATGCATTGTAGTCAACGGCCATATGGTGTGTTTCGGCCGAAATCACCCGTTCGATATTCGGGTCAAAAATGACTAAGTCTGCGTCTGAACCTACTGCAATGGTTCCTTTTTTCGGGAATAACCCGAACAATTTAGCAATTCTTGTCGACACAATGTCGACAAATTGGTTTAACGTGATTCTTCCTTTCTTTACTCCTTCACTGAAGAGAATGCTAACCCGATCCTCAATGATCGGTCCGCCATTTGGAATTTTTGTAAAATCTCCTCTGCCAAGTTCTTTTTGGCCTTTAAAGTCAAATGAACATTGGTCAGATCCGAGCGTTTGCAGCTGACCGTTTTTCAATGCGTTCCACAAAACCTCCTGATGCCATTTTTCACGAAGCGGAGGTGACCAAACATATTTCGCGCCTTCAAAATTAGGCTTTTCTAAATAAGATTGGTCGAGAACAAGATATTGCGGACACGTTTCTCCCCATACATCCAACCCTTTATTGCGCGCTTGTGCAATTTTTTCAACCGCTTGCGCACACGTCACGTGAACGACGTAAAGCTGTGAACCGGCAAGCTCTGTTAATTGACATGCGCGCCCTGTCGCTTCTCCTTCCAATTCTGGAGGTCTTGTTAATGCATGGTAAATCGGATCCGTATTCCCTTCCGCGAGCGCTTTCTTCGTTAAATAATCAATTACATCACCGTTTTCCGCATGAACCATCACGAGCGCTCCAAGTTCTTTGGCAGCCACTAGCGTACGGTATAACGTTCCATCATCTGCCTGAAATACGTTTTTATACGCCATAAACACTTTAAAGGATGTAATTCCTTCTTCTTCAATAACTTTCGGCAGCTCTTCTAATACTTCATCCGTAATTTCACTAATCATTAGATGAAAACCGTAATCAATCACCGCTTTCCCCTTCGCTTTGTTATGCCAAGTTTCAATCGCTTTTTTCAATGGTTCTCCTTTATTCGTTAAACAAAAGTCGATGATTGTCGTTGTCCCGCCAAATGCCGCCGCAATCGTCCCGGATTCAAAATCATCCTTTGTCACAGTTCCCCCAAACGGCATATCTAAATGCGTGTGCGGATCAATGCCGCCTGGAAATACGTAACAGCCTTTGGCATCAATCACTTCAGCGCCTTTTTCCTCTAAATTTTGGCCAATCATCGCAATTTTTCCGTCTTTAATGAGCAAATCCGCTTCATACGTATCTGTTGCGGTAACAATCGTTCCATTTTTTATAATTTTTGTCATTTCCACATCCCCCTTTGATTTATTTATTTTACGTCAACGTTACAGCTGCTAAATCCGCCAATGACTGCTTGGCGTTCATTCCATGTCATCGGTGGATGTTCGCTTGGAATTTCGACCATGTCAATCGCACCATCCACCGGACAGACGATCGAACATAAATTACATCCTACACAATCTTCTTCACGTACTTTTAAATACTCTTTGCCATTTTCGTCCGTTAAACGATCAATGCATTGATGAGAAGCATCTTCACAGGAGATATAACATTTATTACAATTAATGCAAACATCTGTGTTAATGCGGGCAACCACTTTATAATTAAGGTCGAGGTCACCCCAATCGGAGTATTTATGAACGGACTTCCCAACAATATCCATAACGGAAGCAATTCCTTTTTCATCCAGGTAATGGTTCAGTCCTTCAATCATATCTTCAATAATACGGAACCCATGATGCATAACAGCCGTACATACTTGGACACCGGTTGCACCCATAAGCATAAATTCCACTGCGTCCTTCCAACTGGATATGCCGCCTATGCCGGAAATCGGCACATTGACGCGCGGATGCCGGGCACATTCTGCAACCATGTTCAAAGCGATTGGTTTGACCGCCGGACCGCAATAGCCTCCATGTGTTCCCTTTCCTGCGACATGCGGAATCGTATTCCATGTGTCTAAGTCAACTCCCATTAAGCTATTGATGGTATTAATCATGCTGATGGCATCGGCCCCGCCCTGAACAGCCGCTTCTGCCGTTGCGGTGATGTCCGTAATATTAGGAGTCAGCTTAACGATGACAGGCGTACGCGCTACCTCTTTCACCCAATATGTTTGCTTTTCTACGAGTTCAGGCACTTGCCCTGAAGCCGATCCCATTCCCCGTTCCGCCATCCCGTGCGGGCAGCCGAAATTCAGTTCCAACCCGTCTACGCCCACATCTTCTACTCTTTTAACAATTTCATGCCATTTTTCCCTTTTTGGTTCGACCATCAGGGATACCACCACGGCTCGATCTGGAAAACGCTTTTTTGTTTCATAAATTTCTTTTAAATTCTCTTCAAGAGGACGGTCCGTAATCAACTCGATATTGTTAAAGCCCATAACACGTTGTCCGTTAAAGCTTACAGCCGCAAACCGGGATGATACGTTTAAAATTGGTTCACCGAGCGTTTTCCAAACCGCTCCACCCCAACCAGCCTCAAACGCTCTTTGCACTTGATAGCCGGAGTTGGTTGGAGGTGCAGAAGCGAGCCAAAATGGATTAGGAGATTTTATTCCCGCTAAATTAATACTTAAATCCGCCATTTTCTTGCCCTCCTCTGTTAAAAATGACGATATCAGGCAGTTTCGCTCACTGCTTTTGTTAAATATTGATGTATCGCGTAGGCTGCCTCTTTTCCTTGCTGCGCAGCGCTGACAACCATCGCTTCGCCTTGTCCTTTCGCAAAAATGACATCACCACAGGCAAAAACTTTTTTATTGGATGTTTGATAGTTTTCCGGATTCACTTTCACCACACCATCATCATGCTCTAATCCAAATTCCTTAATGAGCTCAAGGTGCCGTGTCTGGCCGATTGCTTTAATAACCACATCGACCCGCATCGTAAACTCTGATCCTTCAATTGGAACAGGACGACGGCGTCCGTCTGCATCTGGTTCTCCTAGCTTCATACGAACACATTCGATATGGGTCACTTTTCCGTTTTCATCACCAATAATCCGCTTCGGTGCAGTTAACCAACGGAACTCGACGCCATCTTGCTTCGCAAACTCGTATTCAAAATCGTACGCTGTCATTTCCTCCTTTGTACGACGATATAAAATTTTTACATTTTCCGCCCCTAAACGCACCGAACAAGTTGCGCCGTCAATCGCAGTGTTTCCGGCACCGATGACAACCACTCTTTTCCCGACTAGCTTGTCAGTCAATGGTTTTGTTTTCGTTTCTTTAATAAATTCAATGGCATCATACACTCCGTCCAAGTCCTCTCCTTCAATGCCTAGCCGCGGAACTCTCCCCATACCGACAGCCAACACGACTGCATCGTAATGGTCTAAAAGCTCCTTAGCGGAAACATCTTTTCCTACCCGCGTATTTGTGCGAATTTGTACCCCTAAACTTTTGACTTGATTCACTTCCCAAAACGATATTTTTTGCGGAAGGCGGAAGGAAACGATGCCATACGTATTAAGTCCCCCTGCTTCTTTTTCCGCTTCAAAAATGGTGACCGTATATCCCATTCGAGCCAATTCTCTAGCGGCAGATAATCCAGCAGGGCCACCGCCGACAACAGCCACTGTTTTTCCGTTTTTCTTTCCAGCCTGAAACAATACTTCTTCATTCCGAATGGCCCAATCTGTCGCATATCGTTGCAGCTTTCCAATCATGATCGGCTTGGTGGAATGATTCAGAACACAAGCGCCTTCACACAGTTCCTCCGTCGGGCATACCCTTGCACAGCTAGCACCGACAGGATTGGACAACATAATGGTTTTTGCTGATCCTTTTAAGTTCCCGGACGCAATTTTTTTGATAAAAGTTGGAATATCAATTCCTGTAGGACAGGCTTTAATACAAGGCGCATCATAACAATATAAACATCGGTTGGCTTCTTCTATCGCTTCCCGATCGGTTAAACTTGGTTCCACTTCTTGGAAGTTTTTCTCCAAATCAGAGAGGGATAGGCTCATCGCAAACAACCTCCTTCTTCATTTTAAAAAAAGGGAATAGAGTAAAACCCTAATCCCTTTTTACGCTTTATGGCAGTAACGCTGTCATTTCATTGTAAGTTTCTGGGCGGCGGTCTCTATAAAACTGCCAAAGATCGCGAACTTCGCGAATCATCTTTTTGTCCATCACACCGATGACGACCTCATCTTTGTCACGGCTTCCCATCGCAACAAAGTTGCCTCTTGGGTCCACTAAATAAGACTGTCCATAAAATTCTCCCATGTTCCACGGAGCTTCATATCCGACCCGATTGATGGCAGCGACATAATATCCATTTGCCACTGCATGAGCAGGCTGCTCTAGCTTCCATAAGTATTCGGAAAGACCAGCTACCGTCGCCGATGGGTTAAAAACAATTTCAGCACCTTTTAATCCTAAAATTCTTGCCCCTTCTGGGAAGTGGCGGTCATAACAAATGTAAACGCCGATTTTAGCAAATGCCGTATCAAATACCGGATATCCTAAATTCCCTGGTTTGAAATAAAATTTTTCCCAAAATCCACATCCTTCGTTGCCTACGCCGACATGCGGGATATGCTGTTTCCGATATTTCCCCAAGTATGTGCCATCTGCGTCAATGACAGCGGCTGTATTATAATAAGTAGCAATTCCCTCTCTTTCATAAATCGGCAGAACAATGACAACACCTAGTTGTTTCGCCAGCTCCTGAAACATTTTCGTCGTCGGTCCGTTTGGAATTTCTTCTGCGGCATCATACCATTTTGTGTTTTGTTCCGCACAAAAATATGGACCGTAGAAAATTTCTTGCAAACAGATGATTTGCGCTCCCCGGTCTTTTGCCTCTTGCACCAATTTTATATGTTTTTCAATCGCCTTTTCTTTATGGACTTCCACCGGCTCATCCCCATGGACATCATGTGATGCTTGAATAAGGCCGATTGTTACTTGATCAGCCATCTCTCAACCCCTCGCTTTTCTATATTTTCAAATCTAATGAACCTCTCCCACCTTCATTCCATGAAGAGGTGGGAGTTTCTTACCATCTCCACCAAAGAAGCTTCTGCGCAGAAGAAGGAGGTCTCCTTCCACTCGATGCCTGGCATCGGAAGTCTTCTTGATGGGTCTAGTAAGCAACATCGGCACTACACCGATGGGGCGGTCCAACCCTTCTACTACTTCTTGCTTACGCAATCCGTAGATACGTCAGATTCGTTTGTACGTTCCAGTGTTTGAAGATGCCGTTCAGCGTTTTGCTTAAGATATTTCGCGCTCCATGAACGTCACGATGTTCCTCATATCCACACCGGCACATAAACAGGCGGGAAGGCACTTTTTTTCTCTTTTGGCAGACAGGACATGTCTGGCTCGTATACGTGTTCGTTTTTGGAAATCAAAAACTTCCCGATTCCTCTCCCTCCTTTACTCCGTTTAGAGGAAGGGAGACTTCTCGGGAAAATGTAAAAAGTAAGCTTTTTTAATAGAAATAAAACACTAAAAAGATAACACCTCCCCATCTTGGTTGATGGAAGACTAAAAAATCCGAACTTTAAGAATATTTTATCTATAGTAAATAAGCTTTTCATTATACACTTTGTTAAATAAGTGGAGAAATTTGTTTTTCATTATGTAAAAACGTACTGTTAACATTATTGACACTACCGCATTCATTTGCGACCAATATGTAGTTTTAGTTTCTTTTTAACAGGAAATAAAAGACAAGGAAACACGTTGCCCTATTTTTGATAAGGTTCTACCCTGAAATAACTGCGGATCACTTTTGAAGTTATTTCATTGATTAATGTGCCAATTCTATTAAATAACTCTGCAGCCAACACTTGTTCCAGTAACAGACGGGCGGTTTGCTTGTTTGTCCCCTGAATCTCCTCGAATCATTCATCCTGCATATACTTCGGTGGCGGCATCTAGGATATTTACAAATCGTCAAATAGATAGCCTGTTTTTGTTTACATTTTGTCTAATGATATGCAACTGCTTTCCAACATAAACTAAGTATAAAATATTTATCTAATTATTCAGATTATTTTGTAATAAACTATTTTCAAGGAGGGGATTTTTTTGGCAAGACAGGACACGGGTCTACAAAAAGGATTAAGGGAACGCCACATGACAATGATCGCAATAGCTGGGGTTATAGGAGCCGGACTTTTTGTGGGAAGCGGCGCAGTCATTCATTCTACAGGCCCTGGGGCAATTGTTTCCTATGCATTAGCCGGCTGTTTAGTAGTTCTTGTTATGAGAATGTTAGGAGAAATGGCTGCAGCTAATCCTACTAGCGGCTCTTTTTCAGCATATGCACACGATGCTATTGGACCTTGGGCCGGATTTACTATCGGATGGCTATATTGGTTCTTCTGGGTAATCGTTATTGCTATCGAAGCTAATGCTGGTGCTGCCATCATTCAATATTGGTTTCATGGCATTCCAATATGGCTATTAAGTTTAATTCTCACCGTATTGTTAACTCTTACAAACATTTGGTCGGTTAAATCATACGGGGAATTTGAATACTGGTTTGCGTTAATTAAAGTATTAAGTATCATTTTGTTTTTAATTATCGGGGGCGCTTTCATACTTGGAATTTATCCAAGCAGCAGCCCAATTGGCTTGAAAAACCTAGTCGGAAATGGCGGATTTATGCCGCATGGCATCAGTTCCATCCTTTTAGGAATTGTCATTGTTATTTTTTCGTTTGTAGGAACAGAAATCGTTACAATTGCCGCCGGAGAATCCGCTGAACCGCAGAAAGCAGTAACTAGAGCAATTAAGTCTGTCCTGTGGAGAATCCTAGTTTTTTATATCGGTTCGATCGCTGTAGTAGTAACTTTATTGCCTTGGAACTCCGCAAGCGTTTTAAAAAGCCCCTTTGTTGCGGTGTTAGAGCACGTTGGCATACCAGCCGCCGCACAAATCATGAATTTTATCGTATTAACAGCCGTTTTATCTTGTCTAAATTCAGGGCTATATACTACCTCAAGGATGCTTTATTCCTTGGCGGAAAAAGGAGAAGCGCCAAAACGATTCCTCAAGCTAAACAAAAACGGTGTACCAGCTCAAGCTGTCATTGCCAGCACATTCTTTGGGTACATAGCAGTGATCATGAATTACATTTCCCCAGATAAAGTGTTTCTATTTCTCGTTAACTCCTCGGGAGCTATTGCCCTGCTTGTATATTTAGTTATTGCGGTTTCACAATTACGTATGCGGAAAAAACTTGAACAGAACAATCCTGAAGCATTAAAGATAAAAATGTGGTTATTCCCGTATCTAACCTATTTGACCATCTTCGTTTTATTAGTAATACTTATCTCCATGTTATTTATCAAATCTATGGTTTCCCAATTACTATTAACACTCTTAATCACTGCTATAGTGATTATTTCTTATTTCGTATTTGCCAAAAAACGCTTAAATAGCAGCTATAACAAACAAGCAGCACCGCTCGTGAAAGACTAATATAACACTGACTAAACAGTTCACCTGTTCGCCATTTTCCTAGGGTGGTAATCCTCTGCAAGTAGACAGCGAAAAAAAGAGGACATTGGATATGATGTTCTCAACAGTCTACTTGGAGGGGATTTTTTATGGTAAAGAAAGGACAACCTAGCACACCCAAAAACGATGGAACAGGCGCATCAGGCGATGGAAGAGTATATTCATTTTTACAATCACAGCCGTTTCCAAGAAAAACGGAACGGCCTTTCCCCGGTTGAATATCGAGAAAAGGCCGCAGCTTCATATACTCTTTTTTTCATTGTGTACTTGACAGGGGTATGTGCACTGTCACTGTCCGTCATCTTTTCCGTTCCAAGGCATATTCTTTTATCGTTGCAACGATTTGTTCGAAAGAGTAACGATGATTCACTACATCGACGACAAATTCGATCGCGTCGTCTTGCGGCATATGAAAATCATATCCGTTATACTTTAAAAATTGAATAAGGGATACAAAGGCGGTCCGCTTGTTTGCATTGTGAAAACAATGATTCTTCGCTAACGATTCGAATAATGCAGCCGCTTTTTCGAAAACGGTAGGATAAGCATCCTGTCCAAAAACGCTTTGCTGCGGGCGATATACGGCGGATTCCAACAAAGCGGGATCTTTAACTCCTTTTTGTTCCTTTGGAGAATATCTTTCCATAATGACAAAATGAATCGCGATAACTTCTTTGACCGTTAAATATCTCATCGCTCCACAAGTCCCTTAATCGTTTTATCATATTCCTCCAGCGTTTCATTTAATATTTCAAAAAAATCCTCGGAAATCCCTTTTGGCAAATCCACTTTTTTGCTTTTTTTGATTACAATTTGATCCCCTTCTAACTCCATTTGGATTTCATCCCCTTGATGGATACCAAGTTGATTTAAAAATTCAGCAGGAAAAGTAACACCTAGAGAATTACCGATTTTCAACACTTTTCGCTCTGCGCTTAACACCAATCTCACCCTTTGTTATATTTGTTATAACTATTATAACAAAAGTTAACGTTATTCAAAAACCCATTTTTTCATAAAGAAAAAACTACCCTAACTCTTCAGAACACGAATCTTAAACAAAAAAGCAGGGAACAGATGTATTCCCTACTTCCTTTCACACACATCTCATTGCCGATCCAAACCAATCAACCTCACAAAAACAGCCTAACCAACTAATCTTGAAGCAAACGCCGTTTTCCACTCAAATACTGTTCCGCCTCTTTCGGAAATACCTGTGACACATGAATGAATTTCCAGCGGCCAGAGTTTGGTGTTTTGACAATGTTTCCGCGAATGATCATTCCTGCTTTTGCATAAGAACGAACAAACGGAGTGATGGATATCGTATATTGCTTTCCGCTTTCTGCATGTTTACACCTCATCATCGCAGCGGAGACATCAATGATTTGAAACAGGCCGCTTACTTGATGGTTCGCTAATGCGTTTTCGACTACATCTCTTTCTATTTCCTGCAACCAATAATGGTATTTTCTAGCTGTATACGGAACATATAAATCTAGCAAACGAATCGCGTCATATATTTCTTCTTCCACCACCTGAATGATGGAGCGAACTGTTTTATCATGATTCGTTCCATATCGCGCGTCAACCCACTTTGCCAACGCTTTTATCACGCTGAAAAACGACTTCGCTTGATTGATGCTCGCATCGCCGTTCGTTTCTAAATAATGATAAACGATGCATTGCTGCCAATGATCTTTTGTGATGCTTGTCCAAGCCGAAAGGCGAGACTGTAACAAATATTGGACGATAATGGATAGTCCTGTTCGATATTTCGATACCGTCGCTTCTGATTTCCCTCTTGTTTTTTCGATAAAAAACTCCGCTATATCTTTACCAAAGAAAGAATCCATCCATTCAAGCGGTAGGTCATATTGCTCATATTGTTCCGTTTCATGTGTTCGCTGCTTCTCCAGCAATCGCGTTTGTCTTTTTTCCCCTAACGTGACAAACGGAGATAAAGGAAGACCAAACTTCCGACGAATCGTATTAAAATCAACGGTAACCGGACATTCCAGTTGCTCGGCGTTCATAAAACTAATATACTCGCGTTCTTGTAGCCATCGCTCGACTTCTTCTTTTTTCCCTTGCTCCGCCATTTGCATCACGGTTTTCCCGTCCCATTCCTCTTGCGGAGCGTGTAATGACCGATAAATATCTAGCGTCTGATTCGCCAGTGCGCCAAAATAAAGCGGTACATTTTCACCTAACTGTATCGCGTAAGAGTGAAATTCGACGTTTTTCGGCGCGTCCAATTGGCGTACCGTTTTTTTGATAAAGCGAGCAAAAGACCCCACTTTCTCCATCACTTTCATAAACGATTCCGCCGCATCTGGAAAAATGCTTACAAACTTTAGGCGGTGTTTATTGATTTCTATAAACCCTAACACTTCGCGCATATACACCGGGCTTGAAGCGAGATTGTCCTCATATATATACTGCCTGCCGGCAAAACTTAACTTTATTATTTTTCCTTTCTGTTCATCCACGATAACGACGTCTTGTTTTTCTAAAAAACGAACGAGCTTCTTTTCATCATTCACTTCATAATGCAATGTCACTTCATCGATTTTCGTCATTTCGCGATGCCGAATATCATACGGATCCATTAATTCATTCACAATTTCTAAAAAGTAGGTCATTGCAATTTGTTCATACGATCGTCTCGTTTCTGACATCAATTCGTTGATCTTTGTATATGCGCGCTTGACTCCACGTGGTCCTTCAATGATTGCCACACCATGAACATAATAACCTTCGCCGAATGGCTCAAGCAGACAAAACGTCCCTCCCCACGGAATAGGCTCACTTATCGTTTCACAAAACGGCATATGAAACCGTTCGTGCGTAAACGCATCTTCTACCGTTATTCCATTGTCATTCATATCTACAATTTGAATAAGGCGCGGGACAAGTGATACCCATGTTTCAAGCAGCCGCGCTTTCTCCGCCTTTAAGCCAGTTTTTTTCTCTTGATAAAACCATTCGACACCGCGCAATCCGTTGTAAAATCGATGGAAAAATAAATACCAAAGACGAAACAAAGGTCCGAGTATATCCCCATTTTGTGTTGAGCCTATTTTTTGATCGAACACTGTTTCCGCGCGTAGTTTTTCCGAAAAAGGCAACGTCCGCTCTAAAAACTGGTAAATTTCTTCCGACAACTCGTTTTTTAATTGAAAAAAGCGCTCCTCTCTCACTTTTCGGATTTCCAAAACACCATCCTTTGCCATACAACACTTTTTATACTTTTTCCCGCTTCCGCAAGGACAAGGGTCGTTTCTTCCGACTTTCATTTCTTTTCTCCTTATCATCATTTTTTAAGAATCATCCATTATTTAATAATTATAACCGTTGAGTCTTGTCTTTTAGACAAATAAAAAGAAGTTTGATATAAAAAATCCCCTTCCAAGCAGACTCTCAAGAACATCATATCCAATGTCTTTTTTGCTGTCTACTTGTAGGGGATGGTACCAAAAAGCAGAAGCATTTAGGCTTCTGCCCTACATTTCTCTCCGTTTGTCTTTTCTTGTCTATATGATCCGGTTATACTGTTTAGTAAGGAGGTGAATTGGGTGGAAGAACAGACGATGTTAAAAGAAATTTTAAAGGCGCTCGATCTGTACGCATCTGACTTTCGCTCGCAAATCGCTGCATTAGATGAAAAAATCGAAACAATGGACAAAAAAGTCGAAGCATTGGATAAAAAAGTCGAAACATTAGACAAAAAAGTCGAAGTAATAGATAAAAAAGTCGAAGCGATGAATGGTGAATTTAAAAGAAAGTTTGCGGAAATGGACGTGCGGATACAAGAGATGGACGACCGGTTGGAAAGCAGAATCGATCGGCTAGAGAATGAAATGAACGAACGATTTAACCGCTTAGAAACAAAAATCGACAACTTGCGCATTGAACTTATCGAAACACAAGAAACCGTCGATTTCCACTCAGCCAAAATTGCCCAACACGAACGAAAAATCCGCAAGCTCTCCCAGCAACAGTAACCTCTCCTAACACAGCTTCCTTGTTCTCTCCACGATGAACTTGCCCCCATCACCGACAGATGGGGGCGTTCGTTATTCTACAATCGTCCTAAACATGTGCGCATATATGCGTTTATTATAAACGTTGAAACATATCTTTTAGACAAACCTTTAAATCTGGATGCAGAAAAGAAACTTTTCAATCCCAAGAAACCAAACCGGGGCATTGACATTTCCGTAGCCAATCTAATTATGCAAACATGAACGAACCAGCCTCTCAAAAGAAGTTGAAGTTTCCAGCCTTATTTCTTGCTGCTTCATTTGTTACTGTCATGGTTCAAATTTGCGCCAGTTTGTATCATTTCAGCATTTTTCCCTGACATAGACATCATGGCAATCTCAATCACTTCCCTTAACTGTTCTTCAGAGAAATGGGCAATTCTTATCCATCCTCGTGGATCAACGTTATATCCTTTTTTCTTTATGATTTCACTATCCATATACTTGCCATTTACATATCCATTTCCACTAGGGGATAACTCCCTTGCTAATATTTTCCCTCTTTGCAAGCTTTCTGGATAAACATAATTTACTCGATTGTTGCTTATTGGCTTTTCTTGTAATTGCTTAAATGACCGAAAAATAGCTTTCTTATGCTCAAAGCTCAGCATGTTCATTCCTCTCCCCCTATATCTTTAATACGATGCTTCTTGGCCAGCGATTCCCGATTCACGGGAAAAAGCAGGGCTCGCCACATCTTCGCCGTAAGCAGTGTGAAAAGATAATTATACTCTATCGGCTTTCCACTTGCGTTACCGTCTTACATCGAATGAACAGGAAATCTTCTCGTTCGGCAATAGCATTTTCCAAACCAAATCTTTCTCTTCTTTCTTCATGTTTCTTCATGCCATGCTTCAAGCAGACCCACCGTCCAATGTTCAACAGCCAACCACGTAGCCATTTAAACCACATTTCGTATTCGTACCGGTTGTGTAAACGTGATCATAATCCGCTTCCTGCTTGGATGATCGAACAGTTGAGCAAACAATAAAGTCCATTTTTAAATCGAGATATTTCGTTGTTGTGAGGATCCATCTTGCTGAAGAGTTTGAAAAAAAGAAGCAAACGCGATTGTATTAAGGCGAGAAACCGAATAAAAGATCAGAATTTACATTAAAGTTTCTTAATAGAAGGAACAAAGAGAGGTAGGAGGATGGCTCCCGTTTTTAATTTTTCTGGCTAGTGCAAACAACCCATTATAAATTGCTCAACCGGCTTCTTTCGATTCTTATCGTATTGTCTTTCCCATCAAGCATATCAGCGCGCTTGCTGCCGTAAATACGCAACCATGGGGAACCTTTGACTGCTTTCACTGACAGCCGTGCTGTTCCGCGAATCTGTTCTTTTTCGATATCCACGCATTCGAGAAATTCATCCCAGTAGACGATGGCGATGACTTGGTTGTAGTCGCTTAATTGCTTCTGGCTGCAAATAAAGGCAAAGATCAATGTTTTTTCTTTATTTCCTTGATGAATCTTGATAATTTCCTCGATCTCATTGTCGCTAAATGAAAAAGACCAGGTAAAATCTTTGGAACCTGATGGAGTGGTATTGTACTTCGTATAAATGATATAACTCGCTTTATTCGTCGTGACTTCGTAAATTTGCCGGTTGTCGTTTTCTTTTTCAAACAAAGCCGGCGCCAGACCTCCATTAACCAGCGCGGAAAGCAACGCCCCGTAATAGTAATCCGCTTTGCAAATCGTTGCCATAGAATTTCCCCTTCCTTTGTCATAGATAGAAAGACTTAGTTTAATCTGATTCTATCAATTTTTGTAAAAACAGGGTGTCGAATATTGTCAAACACACAAAAAAGCAGAAGCCTTTATGGCTTCCGCCTGAGATATTAACGGCTGACGGCCCGCAGCATAAACGCATCAACGTCGTTTTCCGGACCGACAAACTCAATATCCGTGCCAATTGCTTCAAAGTGCTTGCGGGCAAATTCTATTTTTTAGTTTCAGATAAAGAAGCATATGTTTTTTAATCTTGACTAGTGAAAAAAGAGCAGTAAAAGTTACACAAATAGTCTAATGTCAAACTTTTCAGCAGTATGAACTTGTCAGTATTCTTCCCGCTTCTCTGCGACCATTGAATTTGAATCAGGATAAGATGCATATTGAACCTCATTTAATCGTTTTCTCAAATAATTTTCTAACTCTTTATTCGTGCAATAGACAAAGCATCCTTTCTGCCCCCGTGTCAATAAAGTTCTGTATGTATTTCGAATAATCTCATCCGCAAGTTTTAAAGCATCTTCTGGTTTTTCCTTTAACATTTTTCTTAAGCCTTTCAATGATTGGTCCGTTTTAGCGCGCTTCGTGTAATCTGTTTGAACTTGTCCGTCTTTATAGACTAAATCATCCCCAATAATGACACCTACATAGTCAAACTCTAGTCCCTGGCACGTATGGATGCAGCCTGCCTGGTGAACAGAATTTTCATCAATTGCCCATGTTTCGGAATTGGCAAGATTCCAACTCATACTAAAGTTATATTCGGGAATAACAATATCGTGAATATTTGGGTTGTTTTTTCCTTCTTTCACCCAATCCCAACAATATCCAGCTACTATGCGGGATTTATTGTTTATTTTATTTAACCTCTCGATTTCTTTACGCAATTCATTTGGATTGGAGTAAATGCGAAAATCATAATTGCTGTCGAAGTAATTGTAGTTTGCTGTTTTACGAATTTGCAACACATCATCAATCCAAGCTAAATAGCCATCGGAGCCGTTGCAGCGAAACTGTGATTGTAGTTTCATTTTAGTTATGTTCGCTTTGTATTTGTGCGCAAATTTTCGAATCATCTCTATACTTCCAATATCCTTTAGTGTAACACGTTGTCGTTCATCGATGAAAAAAATGGCTAGTTTTGATGCATGGATAATTTCTTTTATTTGGTTTTCTCCAAGATTCTGAAACATACCTGATTTCTCATTAAGGCGGTGTGCTTCATCAACAATAAGAACGTCAAATTCATTCGAAAGCGCATGAACATAACTCCCAGAACTGGTAAACAGATTATCAATATGCCCCTTTCGAAAATCACCTTTTAACTTTTGAGCGTATACTTTTCTTGGTGCAGCGTTTTTCGTAACGTATTGGCAAACTAGATTGCGGTTAGTTAATTCCACAAGTAGATTAATTGCCAATACGGACTTTCTTGTTCCCGGACCACCTTCGACAATTAACACTTGTTTTTGATTTGTACTAACTGCTTTCGCTGCTAATTGAAGAGCTTCCTCATACACAACCTTTTGGTCATCAATCATGATAAACTCTTGATTACCTTTTAGCATACTATTCAAAGAATCTTGAAGAGATTTTGACGGACGAATGCGTCCATTTTCGATTTTATAAAGATTCTCCTTGTTATCTCCGTATTTTATGTGTCGTTTTATAAAGGAACGTAACTTAGCAGCATCTCCTTTTAAAAATAAAGGAACCTTATGAATATAATATTGATAGATCCCATCAGTCACGGGATCACTTTGCCCTAAATGGATATAATTATGTAAATACGCACACGGATAAAGCTTAATATCATCATTTTGGACAGTTTCATTGTAATCTTTAATCAAAGCTGCATAAGACCATGCTTGATAGGATGGGTGAGTTGTCTCTACAAGATGACGATTAATCACCGTCCTTACTATCGCCTCTTTACCATCTACTTTTTCTACGCTTTCCCATTGTTTTAATTCGACAATGACGACAGAATGGTTATTACGTTCATCGATCCCAGAAATAAGAAAGTCCACTCTTTTAGAAGTATGAGGAATTTTAAATTCAATCGCTATTCCTGTATTGCTTGGAATTTCATGATCGCTCAATACGCGATACATATATTGCATCGAATTATCCCATGCACGAATCTCACGTTCGTTTATCCCACCAATTTTGGCTTTAAAATTTTCGCAAATATTTTGTACAAGCTTATCCTCAAATACATCATTTAAAAATTCATCTTTCGTTGCTTCGTACACAATCATCTCTATCACCTTTTTGTGACATAATTCACGTTCTTTAATATTATTTCAACTTTATAATTCAGTGTATTTCTTTTTTAACCCAAACGATTTCTCAATCGGATACTTTTGTTCATTTTTCTTTATTTTATCGATAACAGCTTTTTCTAGGTCAATTCCTAATTCATGTGAAAGCAGGAGTGCATAAATAACCACATCGGCAATTTCATCTTTTATATTTTCCAAGTTTGTTTTTACAGCTTCTTCGCTACTTTTCCATTGGAAATTTTCCAGCAACTCTCCTGCTTCCAAGGATAATGAAATCGCTAAGTCTTTGGGGGTATGAAACTGTTTCCAATTTCGTGCATCGCGAAATTCAATGATTTTTTGCTGCAAGTGTTTCATGATTATTCCCTCCATTAGTGCTATTTTTCTTTAAATGTTATCGCTATCCATCAATCTCACCATCTCCTTAAACACCATCGACGGCTGTTTAAGCAAAGCGTCAATCGGAAGTGTTTTGCGTTCGGTTCCTCTTGTAATGACTAGTTGCTCTCCTTCGAGCTTTATGACAATATCTTTGATTCGATACGCTGTAATTTTAGACGCTTTATCCAAGTATCGGTCATCTAGGTCAAAGCGAATGCGGTCGGACAGTCTCCGCAGCATTCTCCATAAAGTGATTTCTTCTTTCGATTTCATAAACAATTCAGGGAGTTCTTTCGCTTCTTTTAATGTGTTTAAAGTCGTCATCGTATAGACCGATATTCCATAGCCGACTGGCCGGATAATGTCCTTTAAAAAATGCCAGCTTTCGATCTCGAATCTCACGTATTCCTCTGAACTGTTTTTTGGCAGTTCGTTGATTTCGTATCGTTTTACAAACTTTACATCAGCGATCTTTCCAAAGCAAGTTACTCCGTTTATCGGTGCCGCTCCTTGTTTTGGATAAAGAGCGATGTATTTCGCTTCCTGCCAGCCTTTTTTCAGCCGTTTGACCGGAATGTGGTAAAACCGGTGCTTCAGATGGGCGTGATAATTTTGCGCGCTTGGGACCATTCCGACAAGCACTTTTTCATCGAAAGAAGACCGCCATTCTTCCATAATCCCTTGCGGTAAAATTCCTTCTTTTTGCAGTTCCTCCGGGCTTTTTTCGATCAGCCGCTCGATCAATTGTTCGACTAGCCGGGTCGCGTTTGGCAAAAACGGCAGTCCGCCGATATTGACTTCATTAATGCTTTTGTATAGCTTGTGCTCTTGATAGCTATCCTCATCGTACCATGGAAATAACACATAAGCGCCAAAAGCGGTTCTTTCATAAGGTCCATTGTGGCGGACAACGAGCGAATCTCGATAACGATGCATCGTATTGATATCTTCTTCCATCGGTCCCGGAATCTGATAACGCTTTTGGTAGCTGCTTCCCTCCACTGCAAAATCGATGCGATATTTCGCGTCGAAAATGTAATTAAACGTATAATCTTTCCCTTTCTTTTCAATCGACAGCATCGTATCCGGAATTTGCGGAATGGTTGGCAGCCTTCCTTCGTATTTTTGATACGTCAAAATAATTTTTTCGCCCGTGTACGGATGTTCGTATACCCGCTTGGCGGAGCGGTTTTTTTCCAAGTTAACGAATAATCCCGTTCGATTCACTTGAATAATGTCCTGGCTGATCAGTTTATATTTTTTGCCTAACAGTTGTCCCAGCTTCAGAAACGTCCAATACTCGTACAATGTCGCGACGTCTTTGACGGACATGTGATACAGCTTCCCCTGCAGCGCAAGCCCCCGCGTTACGATCAAAAAGATTTGATACGCATCACGATATCCCGGCGCCATTTGCAAGACAAGGCTCATGATCGAACGGTCCAGTTTCCCGATCGTCCGCCAAAACGCATTGTTTGTTTTCGCTTCGAGTGCGCGTTTCATATTCATGATTTTCGCAAGTAAATCCGGATCCGCCTCTACTTCGTATCGTTTGTTTTTCGATTGCACTTTTTCCCATAAATCGTGCAATTTGTCAATTAAACGTGCCATCATCCATTTGACAAACCGATTTTCTAGCGTATCATACGTCAACTCTTTTTTCGCTTTTAAGCCGGAGATCGGCATCAGTGAACGGTGCTGAATCTTTATTCCGTTATGGACTTCACAAAATAATTGCGGCCTTTTCCGCAAATAGTTTCTTCCCTTTTGATCCAAGCGGCCAAGCTGGTCTCCTCTCGCTTTTACATGGGTGGTCGCGAGCTGATGATGCGGCTGCCGCTCGATTTGCTGAATGGCTTGGAGGAAGTCGTGAAAATGCGCCTCCATAAGCCGGAAAAATTCGCTTCGGGAAGGAGTGCCGTCTAGTTTTGCTTTCGCCCGCTGATACGTTTTCTTGATAAAATGAAACGCGAGATTATAAATTTCGTCACTCACTTCTTGAAGAAGCTTTTGGTAGTCTTCTTTATAATTTAATTTCGTTGGAAAAATTTCGATCGTTACTTCTAACAGGACTTTATCTCCATTCCTGATTTCAAACGTGGATAATCCTACTTCGTTTTGAAAATGAAGGTTTCCCATCAGTACGTATTGATTGCCAATGTTGACTCGATCGACTGCTCTTCTTAATGATGGATATTCATGATAAAACGTTAGTTCACTATCGTTTTTTGGAGAAACGATGATTTGATAAATGCCATTTTCAAAAAAGATCGGCCGGTGGCCCTCAGACCATTCCACAAGTCTTTGTTGATCAATATCAAATATCTTCACTTCAAGAATGTCTTCTCCCCTGACCAAAAACTCCATCGATTCGTGAAAGTCGAGTTTGCGGTATTGCTGGAGTCCTTTATATTGTTCATGATATGGCTTTCCTTTGATCACAAGTGTTAAATGTTTCGTTTCAATATGGACCAGCTCCACATCCTCACGAGCCAATCCAGAAGGAGGTAAAGCCATCGTCCGCTAACCTCCTTAACATGTGTAAAATTTTATCGGCGCTTTTCGGATATTTCGCGTATGTAAAATCAAGCAAGGCATCGTATTCTCCATTTAATTCAATACTAGTGCAAAACGTAAATAACTGCTCCAGCGCGCGTTGTACTCTTGTGTCGCTTCCCGAGATGCGCGGCAAAATTTTCTGCAAGAGGCAATGATCAAACGCGTTTTCAAATGTCATTAGCTTTCCTTCTTCATTGTAAGCGAGATAAAAGCAAATTTCATCGCGGACGCGGTAGCCGATGTGTGCTCCTAAAGGTTGTAAATAGGTATTGATTTTCACCAGCTCGTTCGTTGCTTTTTCGACAACATGCGGATACCGTTGATACACATCTTTTAAATGCAAGTATTTAGCGGCAAATTCTTCTTGTTTCAGCTTCATCGGCTGCACTTGCTTTAACTCTTTTAAAAAATCAAGATGATCAAGCTGAACGCGATTGAATTCAATCGTATTGGCGCGGTCTAATACTTTTTTGCTGAAAGGATGCGTCGTTTCGTCCATATTGACTGTACCAATAATGTAGACATTGGCAGGAAGATAAATATCCCGCCCCGCAATTTCTTTCGAAAGCAGCTTAGAAGAAGCGATTTTCCCGTTTTCCCAGCGTCGGCTTTCCATCACGCTGAGGACGTCGCTGAAATAATGCTCCACCCTCGCCAAGTTCATTTCATCGAGCAAGACGAAATACGGCTCTTCTTGATTTTGTTCCGCTTCTAGCACCACTTTCGTCAGCGGCCCCGCCTTAAATTCTCCTTTAATATCTACATACCCAAGCAAATCCGATCCGTCATTCCAATCAGGGCGGACAGGAATTAACGTAAACCGTCCGTTTTCTTCCGTCGCGCCAACACTCTCGGCAAGCCATTGAACGACTTTTGTTTTCCCGGTTCCAGAAATCCCCGATAAAATAACAAAAGGTTTCGTTTTTAAAGACAAAAATAAATTTATCACTTCTTCTTTCGTATAGTAAAAACCTTTGCTAGAGATGTAAGAGTGAATATGATTAACGATCGTTTCATACGAATGCGATTCAGATGCACGTTTCATATCCATTGTAATCTCCACATATTTTTCGTAGTATTCGATCATTTGCTGCAAGTCATGCCGCAGCTGCTCGTCCGCAGGCATATCATCGATCGAGTAAGCGATATAGGCGGCGACAGAGTCCTTATACTCTTTTGCTTTTTTGCTTTCGCCAAGATCGATGTCATCATCTTTTTTCACATTTCCGCTCATCGGAATCGTTTGGCGGATTTCTTGTTTAATGCGAATCATTTCTTCTTTCGGTGTTTCCGTCACGCCTTGGGCGAATGTCAGATACAATTTGCTCATATCGTCACTAAACAAGTAAACGATATAATATCCCCGCTGTGTGGAAGTAGTGACTTCTTTATTCATAATGGCGACCCAAGGGACATCCGTCCATACCCCTTGGCCAACCGATCCTTTAATCACATAGCGGTCTTGCGGGATAAAAGATAACTTCTCGATTGCTTGCGGAATCGCTTTCGTCACTATCTGGAACACCGGCTGCTCTTTGGAAAATCTCTCTCGTTTCTCTTGCAAGTATGTTTTCATCACTTGTAAAAAAAGATCGCGCATCGCCATTTGGAATGCTCCTTTAAAAGCTGTTTCTGCTAATATGATAAACTAGTAATTTTTACCTTATATTTTACAAAAATAACGACAAAACGTCTAATAATTCTTGAAAAAGTGTGATGCAAAAAGCCTATTGGATACATCAATACACAAAAAAACACCATCCCTGCAGCACAACAACATGCATGGGATGGTGGATACCACCTTGATAACAAGCCCTTAAACTTCAACTTGCACATCTTCCGCCTTTAGTGATTCCCACTTGTTCATGTAACAGGTGAATTCTAATAAAAACTAAAGTGATTACATCCTATGCTATTCCATAATTATATCACGCAAGAAACTCACCCCGTATTCAGGGGGATCAATGTTCATATATTGCGCCATGGTTGCTGCAATATCCGCCATCGTATTGCGAATGCCAATCGATACGGGTTTTACTCTTGGGCCGACTACAAGAATGGGTGTTTGCTCACGGGTATGATTAGAGTGCCCTATAGTAGGATCATTCCCGTGATCAGCAGTGATGATAAGAAGATCATCGTCCTTCAGTTCACTAATAAAAGTTGACAAAAAACCGTCTACTTCTTCTAATACTTCCTTATACCAGACACAATCTTGCTTATGCCCTGCCAAATCCGTTTCTTGAACATTGACAAGAAAAACGGAATCCTCCTTGCTTTCTCTGAATAAGGCGCGATATGTTTCAAGGACGCTTCGTGTGTTGACAACTGGATCTTTAAATCCAGTTGCTTGAATCACATCTGCTGTTTTTCCAATTCGATAAACCGGTATCTGATTCAACTCCGCAATATGGGCAAACTGCCTGTCGTAATTTATACCATATCCTAAATGGACCACTTGATAGCCGTCGCCGTATACATTTGCCTTCGGGCTGTCCACTCCCCACTGTCCCGGGGATTTTTCTTTTACGGCGTTAAGAATTGTTTCAATGTTTGTCTTTTTATTTCCAAACGCAATAACCCTGCTTGTATCTATGCATTTTCTAACAATATTAGCGATTTTACTCAATTCATCAAAAGAAACTAGATTTAAGTCGCCGACTACATTAATAATATTACCTTTTTCCGCTTCCAGATTATCTCCAATGACAACCGCACCATTTACTAAGAGAATCGAGGCTTTTTTTATGGGATGTTCGATATGATATCCATGGCTTTCTAGGGCGGTTTTTATATTTGCTCCCACATCTTTCATTAGCCGTTTTTTCGGAATTCCCGGTTTGCTCCCCATTAGTTCCTGATGTCCCATAAATGTGTCCGCACCATAATGGGCTAAATTACTTTTACCATACGCAGCTTTCGGCTTGCCGACATTGTCAACGATTTTTCCCAATCCTAATTCATATAAAGTAGGAATGTGTAAATCGACGGCCTCTCGAAGATGTTTATACGTGTTTGCCCCAACGTCCTCTGGCTTTACCTCTGTACAATCATCCATAAAACCAATTCCAAACCCGTCCAATACTAATAAAGTAACCCGTTTCAAGTTGCTATTGCCCCCTTCTTTGGAAATAAACGAGCTCAGGAGCTGTTTGATGAACGCCACGGATATAAGCGACATGAGACCTTGTTATAAAAATTTGTGTACGAAATGCGTAAATAACCGTATCACCGACTTTCATCTCTTCTCTTCGCTTAAGACAGCCGTAATAGTCAATATTCGTCGCCGACCAGCGATCAATTTCTGCTTTTTGCTGGATAATCTTCTTTTCAGTTCCTCCAAACAACGCGTACCTCATATTTGAACGGGCATAGAAACCTCCCCCGATCGTATATGCAAATTCATCGTCCATGTGTGAGATTTCGGATACATATACAATGCAAGGAATCTCCGGCAAGTCTGAGTTATAGGCGTGAAGCGGTGTAGTTCCCGTCATTGCATGCCCTGGCTCACCGTGAGTAACACCTGCTTCTTTTAATTTAGGGATGGTATAGCAGCTCGTCGCACCAGGTGCGTTGACCTGGATTACTTTTATTCCTTTTCTTTCCAAAATATTTCTTGCCTTTTGCAATGTTTCTATATTAGGAGTAAAAGAAAAGTTTTGTTGTTCCTGATTGAAACGGAAAATCGGAAAACTTGTGACCCCCACAACATTAATTCCTTTTAGTGTCAATATGTCATCCAATTGGCCTTCTAAATCGTCTAAAAGAAATCCACCAAATTGCCCTGGAAAAATCACATCGTTCGGCCGAATCACTCGCAATAGAACATTTTGTTTTTTTCCTAATTTTTCAGCCGCGTCCGATAATTGTTTCGCTCTTTCATACGAAAAAAGAGTCACTACTTCCGGGCGGAGAAAGGTTAGCACGTAATGCCACTGAGATTTGCTCGGCTGGACAAGATGTCCGATATTGCCAATGGCACACCCTTCTTTTTTTAATTCGATTGCCTCATCAATATCGACAGCAACCGCCCGTTCGATTCCGTTGTTCTGAATGATTTGCCCGACAAACCCGCTTCTGCCGATTTGCTTTGTCATATAGTAAAGTTTCAGATCGTGCTCTTTTGCTGTTTGGCTAATCCGTTGTACATTTCTTTCCAAAGTGTCTAGATCAATCACATAGGTATTCGCAGGTATTTTTCCATCCTGATGTAATTTGGCCGCTGCCCGAATCAGTTCTTCATTTCGTTGTAACATCATATTTAAAAACATGTGCCATCAGTCCTTGAAGCCTCTTGCAACGCATTTTTTAAAATCCTAATCACCGTGCTGGCAGAGGCTTTCATAGGGTTAATTCGTAGCCCATAATCCCTTAATTCCGGACGGCTTTCTAGAAAACTGCCAGAAACGCGGTAAATCATCGGTATTAATTCATATCGTGATTCCGCGCCGACAGGATAGGTCGCAGCGCCAAATTTGGCGGCGATCTGAATAATTTTCTGCGCAATAGGCTCTTTTAGTTCAACAATGACATTTTTGGATTGTGAATTGGTAATATATGCCTCTTTGATACCGTCAATTTCTCCTCTGTTTAAACGGTCGCATAATTCATCCACTTGTTCATTTTGAATGGCAAACATAACCGGAGCGAAAACCATGCTTCGAATAAGTTCATGCGCTTCGAATCCTTGTACCTGACCGCCACCGGAATAATTACGTTCATGGATTTTCTCGATAATATGTTTTCTCCCCAGAATGATGCCGATACCTTCCGGACCAAGGAGTTTGAAACCGGAAAACGCCGAGAAATCTGCTCCATATTCTACTCCGATTCCTTTCATTTTCATGGCGCAATAATTATCATCTACAACGACCGGTAAATCCGGTCTACGTTCTTTTACGATAGCAATTAGTTCTTTTAAATCATACGTGTCCACCGGCTGCTGGCGCGCGTGCTGTACATAAAACACTTTCGCATCTACAGTCTGCTCGAGTGCTTTCAACACTGCATTTTTGTCATTAAAATTAACTTCATGTTTCCTTAATCCCATGATGCGGAAAGTTTCCTTAGTTGTTGCGTACATTGGTGCATCATGTACAATACATATATCTCCTGGACGTACTAACATGCTCAGCACGGTACGAATCGCTCCGGTTCCACTTCCCCGTACTAGCGCACATGCTTCCACATGGAATGTTCTTGCTAGAACCTTCTCTATTCTAGCCGTCATGAGGGGACGATGATATTCTGGATGAAGTCCAACATCGCCTAATTGAAAAAACTCGTTATTGGAAAACTCCTTTGTAATTTCGTCAATTAACCGAAACTGCAGCAACTTTGCTTCTTCCAATGTCATATTTTGTAATACAGATTGTTCATATTTTCTTGCCATATATTAACCTTCTTTCCGTATGCTAAGTGCTTTTTGTGGATTTTTCACAAGCAACTTTTCAATCGTTGTTTCTGGTACCCCCATTTCCCTTAAAGCAGGAATAAATTTTCGTAATACTACGCTATATCCCTGTCCGCCACGAGAAAGTAAATGTGATTGACGCGTTACATCACTAGAAAGCAAGATTTGATCTTCATATCCTCTTTCAAGAAAATATAGCAACGATTTCATCCGGCTCATATCACTACGATAATTCTCTTTTCCTATCGTATCTAGCGCAATGTATACGCCTGATGATAAAACTTCCAATACGACTTCGTCATCTTCGTTCAAATCTTGATGCCCGATGATCACCTGATGTAAAGGCAAGTTCTCGCGGATAAATAATTCGACCTGCTCCAGCGCGAGTGTGCCTAGCGTAGTATGTGTCGATAAAGGCAGTTTGGTTGTTTTCGCCGCTTCAATTGCTCCATAAAACAGTTCCATCTCAACCGGTTTAAACTCATTGAAACTGCTTCCTATCTCACCGATAACCCCCGGTTTTATATTCGTCCCATCAATGCCATTCTGGATTTCATCTATCATCCACTCCGCAAATTCATCGCGATCCCAATTTATCTTTTCTTGAGGAATGAAAGGATCTTTATAACAACCAGTACTAGCGATAATGTGTAAATCAAGCAACTTACTGATTTCTACCAACTTTTTTACATTACGTCCCATTCCATCGTTTGTCATTTCGACAATCGCTTTGCCGCCGTACTGAAGAAAAACTTTTAAATCTTCTACTACAAGATCTAAATTTTGTAGACACGTATCAGTATTTTTTTTAACATGGCTTAAATCGATGTAGAGATGTTCGTGACAAGCACAAACACCTAGTTCCTCTGGCTGAATTCTCCCAAGGACGGTCTGAATGTACATTTGTTATGCATCCCCTTACTGTGTTGGTGGTGTATAAAGTCCTAGTAGGACGAATAGGTTTCCGATAATCCCCACCGCGATGGCGCCAATAGGCCCTACAGCCATACGAACGATTGGCCGCCCCGCAACTTCATTTAAGAGATAGAATCCTGCAATAGCGAAAAATCCAAAACCAGGTACAATGGTGTTGGCTGCGTTTGCACCACCCACGAGCAAAGCAACTTCTAGTACTCTCGTCATCGCTGTACGGATGTTTTCACCGGAGGCACGTATGCCAGGAAAACGGTCAAGAACAGCAGCTAATTTGGTTAATAAGAAAATTTCTGCTAAAATAATAATGGCACCGAGAATCGCTGCAACAATTGGATTTGGAGAGAAAATCCCCACAGCAAACACAAACGTAAATCCCACTGGTCCGTAGACACCGGTGGCAATGGCCGTACTGGCAATCAATGGAACAAATCCGAATGCTTTCGCTAACGAGGCAATTCCACCTTCGGAAATTTTTCCGTCCGAAAGCAGATTTAATGAAATTGGGTCACCAGCAATTAATAAAAGGTTAGTTGCGGCGGCAATAAGTCCCCCACTAATCATTAACACCCAAGAGTGTTTTTTAATTCTTGTGACACGATCCGTAAATAGTGTTGCTAATGTGGAAAGATTCTTTTCCGTTGATTTTTCACGCATCGCATAAACCAATAAAAATATCATTCCGACAATGAGAGCAATTCCCTCAGGGCTAAGAGTGATAGGCGAACCGCCAATTTTAATAATCTTTTCTGTATTCATAAAAACAATGATTTGACGGGACAGTGCGGCAACTAAAAAAGTAATAATTCCTTTTTTTATTCCAAATTGCAAAGCAACTGCAATTGCCGGGAATACCATAAAGGAAACAACAACTGGTTCCCCTACCTTGTTAAACCCATCAACAAAGTTAAGCGGCAGAAGCTTGAACGCATCTACTACTGCTTTTAGACCGTAGTAAATGCCTGCGCCGTATAGCGCTCCAAGTACCCCGGTAATCGGTGTAGTGAATTTTCCACGTTTGAAAATTAACCCAATAATATCCGTTCCAAGCAAAATGCTGTGAATTAAAATAATGCTCCCAGCAATCGAGATCGGAATACCAAAGCCGATTACCAAGCCGAAACTCATGGCAAAAGCAGTTACACCGAGCTCTCTCCGGCTCATTCGGCCTTCTAGATTTTCTGGCACAATTGGGCGCAGCCCATCATTAAATACAGCAATCCCCATATTCGCCATGACCGCCGCTAATGCACCAATACACATCATTAAAATAACTTCTAACATTTTATTTCCCCCTTAACTTACCTCTTTAATAGTGCTTCTATTAAATATTGCACTGCTTTTTCTTTGTGATCCCCTGTGAAGCCAAAAGCTTTTGCACCTTGCGCAACCGCTTCCTCCACTTTGTCTTTTGTCGGAGGCTGCCCCGGCATAGAGATAGTTGCACATTGTTGTTTTCCCAACAATGCGATAGCCATTGCCAACGCCCCGCCACCGCCAGTATGGCAGGCACCAAAATAATAATCTGCTTCTCCTGACTTTATTGCCATTGCTGCTTCTAAATCAGATTTGATCATCGTTTGAACCTGCTCGCCACTAAACTTTTTTACTAATGCTTCAATTTCCGCTTTTTCTACTTGCCCACCAATGACGATCCTTATCATATAAACGCCATCCTTTCCTCATTGTTGTGATAAAACGTTAACAAAGTGCATGTATAAAAATTTCTTTTCTTCTTCTGGCAAATTTCGATTCATCCACTTTTCAATAATAGCTACTTTCTCTACTGCCGCAGGGAAATGGGAAGATAAATAAACTTCATTCATGATGATATCTGGCGGTGAATAAACGGGTTCATTTCTCTCTATTCTTGTGATAGCCATTGCGAGGTGAGTAATTAACATGGAATATCTACTTGCATTCTCTTCATCCACCAACTGTTCTATTACTTTACTACAAATGACTTTTGCATTTTCTGTAATCACGTTTGACTTTTCTAGTATTTCTAGGCGCTCCAATAGAGTGTCCATTATCACACCTCAATGTACAATTTTTTGTATATTGATAATAAGAAAGAAACAAGTTAGTATTTGGGCATAACATCCCCCCTTTCAACTCCTCTTTGAATTTCTACTATGTTTTCTTTCGAAAGATGTTGTAAGATGTACTCTACTTTTCTATTGCCTTTCCGAATAACACAAACGGCTTCACTTATCTCCCTTTCATATTGAATAGCTTTTTTAGAAGTTAATGGTTCAACACGATAGAGCGTCGTATCAATTTCATCAATATTCCATATAGTTGCATCGATTGTATGCGCTTTTAAGTGTTGTAAAAGATGCATATAGTTCATCTCAACGTATTCAACATTTTTTCCCTCTGTTTCTGCATAAGTTAAGAATTTTTGATCATTTGAAAAGGTATCGATGCCGATTTTAAACTTGTCTTCAATGCGTTTCTTCGTTGGATCAGAAAAAATTACAGCATGCTTTGAAACATAGGTCTGTTTACCAAAGGAAAGAGCAATCATAAGACCATCATCGTTTTTCATTTCTTCCAATGCTGAAAACCTTGAGACTATTGCAAAATCATATCTCCCTTCTTTTACCCCTTCGAGACGAGGCTTTGCTCCTCTCATAAAAGCAATATTAAAGGCGAGATTTAAACGATTGAATTCAGAAGCTAGCCCCGATGCAAGCCCTTCATATTTCTTCGAATATGGCAAAGGCATTACTGCTAATACGCGGTCAACCCCTGAAAATTTCAAAAGATTTGATACGCATTTCTCTCTCAAAAACGTCCCAAGGTGCCCCCGCGACTCTAAACGAATACTCTGCGTTTCTTCTAGAATCTTTAATGCAGATTGAACCGTTCCCCTGCCGACTTGAAACTTTTCGGCTAAGTCACTTATTCTAGGTATTCGCTCGTCTGGTTCGTAAAACAGTAATTCCTCTGCAACTTGTTTTAAAGTAAGTCCGCTTTTTGAATAAAAATTCTCCATCATATCATATACACCACGTTTAATAAGATACAATATTCTGTATATTGTTATTATAACGAATAGTAAAATTGCTGACAATATTATTTAATAAAAAACAAAGCCAATATAGATAAAAAGTGCATAATCAAATAACTACTACTCTGACTAACAGAAAAAGGGAAAGCACTATCGCTCTCCCTTTTTCGCTTTCTTCAATTCTTATACGCACAATACGGACGCAGCTTGACGCCGATAAGGCTGCCAAGGAAGGCGAATACGAACCAAATCCAACCGTGGACGCTGAAGGAGGAGATGCCGCTGAAGTACGCGCCGATGTTGCAGCCAAACGCAAGGCGGGCGCCATATCCCATCATCAGACCGCCGATGAGGGCACCGATCGTCATGCGTGATGGGCGTCTCCACTGGATCGGTTTAGTGTAGCGGCCGGCAAACGCCGCTGCTAGCAAGGCGCCGAACATTAAGCTGATGTCCATGACCGTTGTCGTATCTTGATACAATGGGCTTTTCAGCGCATTAAGCTTCGCCGGATCCTGCCAGTAGGCCCATTGGGTTGGGTCGACGCCAAACAGTTGCACGAATTTCGCTCCCCAAAGGGCGAAGGCAGAAGTGATGCCCCACGGCTTGCCGTTAATCATTAATACAAGAGCGTTCATAACGGCAAGGAGCAGTGCTCCAACAAGAAGCGACCATGGGCCTTTATAAATCGCTTTCCAGCCGTTTTTGTTTTCGATTTTCACCGTAATCAGTTTGCCGTGGCGGCGTTTTTCGATGACGGTCACGGCGTAATAAACGAGTACCAACAGCGCGAGCTGAAGCAGAAAACCGCCAAACGCACCAAGCTGATGAATCAACGAAATCGGCGCCAGATGCGGTGTGTTCATCCAAAAATCAAAATGGGTCGTCGCAATGACCGAGCCGGCGATAAACCCAATTAAGGTGACGATGCCGTTCGTATCGCCTCCGCCGATATGGTACAACGTACCTGATGCACAGCCATCGCCAAGCTGCATGCCGATGCCGAAAATAAACGCGCCGACGATGACGGAAATCCCGACATCATGCACATTGCCGGCTACGGCATGGCCGAAAATCGATCCTTTCAACAATAGCGGCATAAAGAAAATACTCGCTACTAACATCATAATCATTTGCGCGCGAATGCCTTCGCCTTGGCGGTATAAAATAAATTTCCGCCATGCGGACGTGAAGCCAAAGTGTGCCTGATACAAGATAAATCCACCGAACGCTCCTAACATGTAAAGGAGCGCTTGTTGCCAGGAAACGTGGCTATATAAAAACAACGCACCTCCGATCAACACGATGGACGCAATGGCGATGATCCACGACGTTGGATTTTTCGGAGCGTTCGTTGCTGGCTTGACACCGACGTCCGTTTGTTTTTTCACCGCAATATCCAAGTTGTCTTCCCCCTTTACTCGAATTAATTATATTATATAATACTATAAATTCGATTGATTTTCTATGTTTTTATTTCGCCGCCTATGTTAAGTTATACCAGCCGCACGGAGCTGGCATTTTCGCAACCTCATATGTTATATTTCTTTGTATCAATATTTAAAAAACAGGGTGAGGATCATGTGGAAAGAATTTAAAGAATTTGCCATGCGCGGAAATGTCGTTGACTTGGCTGTCGGGGTCATTATCGGCGGAGCGTTCGGCAAAATTGTTTCTTCGCTCGTCAATGACATCATTATGCCGCTCATTGGCTTGTTGCTGGGCGGTGTTGATTTTAGCGGACTGTCGTGGAAATTCGGCAAGGCCGTGGTGAAATATGGCATGTTTATCCAAACGGTCGTTGATTTTTTCATTATCTCCTTTTCGATCTTCGTTTTTGTCAAAGTGTTGAATAAGCTGTACTGGCACAATAAAAAGGAAGAAGAGATCAAAGATACGGCGCCGACTTTAACGAAGGAAGAGGAACTGTTGATGGAAATCCGCGATTTGTTAAAACAGCAGCGGGAAACGCAATAAGCGAATAAAACGAAAAGAGCCTGCCCGATAAGTGTAACGGGTTCCGTTTTAAGATGCAATTCCCATTATTCCATACGAATTGAATAGTATTTTAATACCTTATTTGTCAGGTAAAACAACAAAAAGCTCGTCACATTGACGAGCTTTGATTATTGTTTAATTGTCTCATTTTTTAACTTTTTAGAGAAAACAATCGAGGTACGAATGCATTTTTCATTTTTATATTCCAATTCAATTAGAGCCACTTCTTGGATATGAGCATGTATCGTTTGAATATTGTCTGTGCAATATCGGAAAGTTCTATGGAATTGTTCTTCTGTTAAATGGTTTGCAATTGTGCAATGAGGAATCCATCTTTCTGGAAGATACAATGAAGAAGGATTGTCATTGTAACTCTTAAATTTCTCATGGTAATTACGATGCCAATCAAATAAAATCTTTGTCGGTGTAGGGGAAAGAAATATTGTCCTCGATTGTAAGAATGTTCCTAATGTGCTAAGGGTCACAGGAATTTGGTCTGTTTCATTAAAAAATTCATCCATAAGCTTTATAAACGGCTCTTTTTCCAGTCTCTGATAAGTTGCGATTGTAATATGAGGTCTTCTATTTAATACTTCTTTTGAATAATAAGATAGACCTCTTTCATATAATTCATTCCAAATACTATTTATTTGGTTTTCAGTTTTTTCATCAAATAAAGCAATTACTCCGTACATACCCCCACCCCTAATAATAATGTCCGCTTCTAAATGTAACTGTAACAGTTTATTATTTTTCTAATATTATAACAGTTTTATCATAAGATTTTTTGCTAATATTAGAATAATCCCTATTATACAACAATAAAAAATTGACGTGCTAAAATGGATGTCAGTTAGCACGTCATTTTGCATATCATTTTTTATTTTGCACCTCAAAAATGGAACCTGTTACGATGATGGACAGGCCCTTTTTTATCAGTACCCTATCGGCGTGGCGGTCATAAGCGTCAAAATCGGCCGCTTGGCCCAATTGATAATCGCTTTTGGAGTGCTTTTGGTTGCCAATGCCTAGTAACAAAGCCTTCCGCTTTTCACCACCACCCGGCCGTTTTTCACGACTGTATCGGTATGGTTCATGCCGTAATGGTAGATGAGCTGCATATAATTCGGGACGTCGAAAAGGACCAAATCGGCTTTTTTCCCGACTTCAATGCTTCCAATTTCGTGGCCGCGGTTGAGCGCGTGAGCGGCGTTGATCGTGACGGCCGCCAGCGCTTCGGCAGGTGTCATGCCCATCTGCAGGCAGCCGAGGTTCATGATCAGCGGGAGCGATACGGTTGGCGAGGAGCCGGGATTGCAGTCGGTGGAAAGCGCGACCGCTACGCCGGCGTCGATGATCTTGCGGGCGTTGGCGGCCTTGGTCATCAGGAAAAACGCCGTGCCCGGCAGCAGCACCGCAATCACCCCTTTTTCTGCCATGCGGCGAATGCCTTCGTCCGAAGCGCGCAGGAGATGGTCGGCGGAAACCGCCCCGACTTCCGCGGCCAGTTCCGCGCCTCCGTATGGCTCGATTTCATCGGCGTGAATTTTCGGCATCAGCCCGTACGTCTTTCCCGCCTCTAAAATGATTCTTGCCTGTTCCGGAGTGAACACGCCGTGTTCACAAAAGACATCATTGAATTCGGCAAGCCCGAGCTCGCTTACTTTCGGAATCATCTCTTCAACGATGACGCGGACAAAGCCGTCAGGATTGTCTTTCCACTCAGCAGGCACGGCATGCGCTCCCATAAACGTGGACACGACATCGACGGGATGGGTTTCATCGAGCTGTTTCGCCACCGTCAGCTGTTTGACTTCGTGCTCAAGACTCAAGCCATAGCCGCTTTTCGCCTCCACGGTCGTGACGCCGTGAAGCAAAAACTGATCGAGCCGCCGCTTGCTTTCTTCATACAATGTTTCTTTCGATGCTTCCCGCGTCGCTTTTGTCGTCGCGTGAATACCGCCGCCGGCGTTCATTATTTCCATGTATGTCGCCCCGCTAAGACGCATCGCGAATTCGCTTTCGCGGCTTCCCGCGTACACGAAATGCGTGTGCGGATCGACAAGCCCCGGTGTCACCGTTTTCCCTGTCGCATCGATGATCTCCGCTTCCGCGATTCGCTCTTGAAATTGTTGCGAAAGCTCCTCGTCCGTTCCGACAGCGGCAATTTTTCCGTCTTCCACCCAGACGCTGCCATTTTCAATGATGTGAAGTTCACTCATTTTCTCCTTCACGAGCGGGGCCGTGGAGCTGCCGGCCAGCGTCACGAGCTGGCTGGCGTTGCGGATAAATAGTGGGCGCATTCGCTCCCCTCCTTTCGTTATTTCAGCATCGGCATATGGATGCCTTTTTCTTTCGCCGTTTTGATAGCGAGTTCATAGCCGGCATCAGCGTGGCGGACAACGCCAAGGCCCGGGTCGGTCGTCAAGACGCGTTCGAGCCGTTTTTCCGCTTCTTTCGTGCCATCGGCGACAATGACCATTCCCGCATGAATCGAATAGCCCATGCCGACGCCGCCGCCATGGTGCACCGATACCCAGCTTGCACCGCCGACCGCGTTAAGAAGCGCGTTTAAAATCGGCCAGTCGGCGATCGCGTCGCTGCCGTCTTTCATTCCTTCCGTTTCGCGGTTTGGCGAGGCGACAGAACCGGAATCCAAATGATCACGGCCGATGACGATCGGCGCTTTCAGCTCGCCTTTTGCCACCATGTCGTTAATGATTTTGCCAAATTTCGCCCGTTCGCCGTAGCCGAGCCAGCAGATGCGCGCCGGCAGCCCTTGAAACTGGATTTTTTCCCGCGCCATGCGGATCCAGTTGCACAAATGTTGGTTGTCGCTGAACTCGCGTAAAATGACTTCATCGGTTTTGTAGATGTCTTCCGGATCCCCTGACAGGGCCACCCAGCGAAATGGCCCTTTCCCTTCGCAAAAGAGCGGACGGATGTAGGCGGGAACAAAACCTGGGAAATTGAACGCCTCCTCCACTCCTTCATCTTTCGCGACTTGGCGGATATTGTTGCCGTAATCGAATGTCACCGCGCCTTGTTTCTGCATGGCGAGCATCGCTTTCACATGTTCGGCGATCGATTGTTTGGCGCGGCGGATATATTGCTTCGGATCGCGCTGGCGCAGCTCAGCCGCTTCCTCGAGCGTCATGCCCGCCGGAATGTAGCCGTTAAGCGGATCGTGGGCAGACGTTTGGTCTGTCAACACGTCCGGAATAAAGCCGATTTCGATCATTTTCGGCAGCACTTCCGCCGCGTTGCCAAGCAGGCCGATGGACAGCGCTTTTCCTTCTTCCTTCGCCTTTTTCGCCATCTGGATCGCCACATCGAGACTATCGGTCATCGTGTCTAAATATTTCGTGTCAATGCGGCGCTGGATGCGGGCTGGGTCCACTTCGACGGCAATGCAGACGCCGCCGTTTAACGTGACGGCGAGCGGCTGTGCTCCACCCATGCCGCCAAGACCTGCCGTGACCGTAATTGTTCCTTTTAGTGTGCCGCCATAGTGCTGGCGCGCCACCTCAGCAAACGTTTCGTACGTGCCTTGCACGATGCCTTGGCTGCCAATGTAAATCCAGCTTCCTGCCGTCATTTGCCCATACATGATTAGGCCTTTTTTATCGAGTTCGTGAAAATGATCCCACGTCGCCCAAGCAGGCACAAGGTTCGAGTTGGCGATGAGCACTCTTGGTGCATCCGCGTGTGTTTTAAACACAGCGACTGGCTTTCCCGACTGAATGAGCAGCGTTTCATCGTTTTCTAAGTTTAATAGTGTTTCGACAATCGCCTCGTAGCACTCCCAGTTGCGCGCCGCTTTGCCGATGCCGCCGTAAACGACCAAATCTTCCGGGCGTTCGGCCACCTCTGGATGTAAGTTGTTGTTGAGCATTCGCAACGCGGCCTCTTGAATCCATCCTTTTGCATGCAAAGTCGAACCGGTGTATGCTTGCACCGGCCGGTGTTTCGTTGCCATCGCAATCCCCTCCGTTTTTTCTTTGTTTTTATGCCATCAGAATGAACAAACTTCAGATAAGGTACGGCTTTCACCATCTCGGTGATCCGACTTAGCCATCTCCTTTTCATTTATCAAAATTATAAAATGAAATCGGTTTCCAATATATGCATCCCGTTTTTGAAATCGTATACAAACTTTTGAAATTCCTCCCCAATGGTGAAATGAAATAACCATCTTGCATCATTTTCTTTAGATTTTTGTTATTTTTTTCGATTTATAAAAAAAAGAACCGCTCGGTCATTGCGGTTCTTTGCGCTGTTCATCGCGGTATTCGGTTGGCGTCCTCTTTGTTTCTTCTTTAAATACGCGGGTAAAATAGTGCGAGGTGCGAAATCCGGTTTGATGGGCGATCTCTTTAATAGAGAGCTCCGTTTGGGCAAGCAGGCGTTTTGCCTCTTTTATTCTCGTTTGCGTCAGCAGCTTGCGAAACGAAATGCCGTGTTTTTTCATTAGCAAATGGCTGTAATATGCTGGGCTTCTGCCGACAGACTCGGCCACTTTCCCAAGCGTCAAATCAGGATTGCGAAAATGTTCTTCAATATAGCGGATTCCTTTTTCGATTACATCGGTGCGCGCCTGCTCTTCCGCCTGCTTTGCACGATCGAGCAGCCCATAGAGAAAAAGAAGCATTTCCTGCACGATGCGGTATAAGACACGGTTGTATAAAATCTCATGAAAAATGCGCATATAGTCGCGTTCCGTCTCACCGCGGTCAAGGTGATACGTTTTCATAAAGCGGCGGATTTGCGCCAATATGCTCGTCAGCCTCGTCCGCACCATTTCCGGGTTTGGAAACGGCGTCGGCATATGCAAAAATTCGCGGTGCAGCCACGTTTTGATGGCTTGCTTGTCAAACCGATGCAGCATGTCAATCCATTTTCGCTGCTCTTCCGGTGTTAAAAACGGGTCGAGTTCTTTCCAGCGTTCATATTCGGGGACGGGGACAATCACTTGGCGGTAGCCGATAAAAAACGTCGTTTCCAATAAGCGGCGCGCCGTTTGATATTGAGCGCGCACCGTTTGACCGCCATCAGGCGGCAGCGCGACGATTGCCAAAGGTTCCGTGTGCTCCGTCTCCCAGTCGCGCAGCAGTTTCCGCGCCTCTTCTTTCATATCGCCCGACACACCGGAAAGCAAACAGACAACCATATTCGACAGCGGCAGCACACAAGACGGATAACGAAACGAGTAATGTGTTAAAAAGGAAACAGCGTCCTGCAATTGATTTGGATTTTCTGTTTGTAGGAGCAACAGCGCCACATTTGCCGCTTCCACCTCTTCGGAAAAGAGCGAACGGTACGAATAGCGTTCCGCATCGTTGGAAGGGAGCGGATGGAGGCGCTCTTGGCGGACGAAGGAAGACGCCGCTTTTTGAAGGCACTGCTTCAGCTTGACTGGCTCGAGCGGTTTGACGAGTAAATCGGCGCATTGCCATTCAATCGCCTGTTTCGCCCGGGCAAACGTTGCCTCGGCCGTAACGGCAATCGTTTTTTGGCAAAACATCCGCACGTATTTCGCCATTTCCTCCCAATCGTCATGGGAAACCATGTCCAATTCAATATAAAACAGCTCTGGTGTTTCCTTTTCTAATATCCTCATTGTCTGCTCGACGGTATTGGCGGTATAAACGCGATGAATGGGCAGCGAATAGGCGGAAACAAGCCAGCGGATCGCCGCGCTCTCGTTTTCATCCCGCTCCGCGATCAAAAGTTTCATCGGCTTCACCGACCTGTCGCCGTCCGCTGGCGGCGGTGGAAATGAACGAGCGCTTCCATGCAGAAGGCGGTCGCTAACGCAATCGTTTTTCGATTTTCATCGACTAACGGATTCACTTCACAAATATCGAAACTGATCGTTTGTGGCTTGGAAATAATATAACGAAGCAGGGCGCGGACGATTTTTGGATCAAGCCCGAACGGCGAAGGCGCACTCACTCCCGGCGCCGCGCTTGCACTCAACACATCCATGCAAAGCGTCAGCACCAGCACGTCATAGTTTTTGCTAAAATCGTCGATGATTCCATACGCGCGTTCTAGCGCTTCCAACGTCAATTCTTCCTCGAGCATGTACGTACATCCGTATCGCTTCGCGGTTTCAAATAACGCCGCCGTGTTGCCTAGTGTCTGAATGCCGAGGCAGCAGTATCCCGCGTTTCCATCTTCATCTAATATTTGCCGAAACATCGTCCCCGACGACGGCCCTGTTTCGTACGGCCGCATGTCAAAATGGGCGTCAATGTTAATAATGCCAAGTTTCGTTTCCGGACCGACCGCCTGCCGCACGCCGAGATAATGCCCGTACGCGGTCTCATGTCCGCCGCCGATGACAACCGGCGTGATGCGATGGCGGATAAGGCGCTCTACCGCCTGTCCCAAATGTTTCTGGCTGTTTTCTAGCTCTTCCCCATCACAAGTAATTTCGCCCACATCGTAAAGTATTGTGTCAGATGGCAGGTGCCACGGCAAGTTCGCCAGCGCTTTTTTCACTTCCACCGGCGCGTGATACGCTCCTTGCCGCCCTTGGTTGCGGCGGACCCCTTCGTCGCATTGGAAGCCTAATAAAGCAAAGGCGTTTTCTGCCTGCGCCTGTATTTGCCCCATATCAAGCAGACGAATCTTTTGATGGACGCGAAAACTTTTTTCCTCACTCTCGCTGTCAATCCGTCCTTTCCATCTCTCCTTGTCCGGCTGTTTGTACATAAAACAAGTACCTCCCTGCTTTTTGCTTTGTGCAACACCAACGTCCTCAATTAGTCATCCCGTTGATCCATCTATAGCGGGAGCTGGTCCTTGACTCCATCACGTAAAGGATGTCCCTTCTTCCTCTTTCTTTCCCATTGCCTTTATTTCCTTCTTGTTTTGCCGCCTATTTTTAATGTGCTTCATGCAAAAATACGAGAACTTTTTTCACTGGCAATCTCCATCCCTTTTCCGTTTTGCCATTGGTCGAAATCGAACCGCGCCATTCTTTTTCCCATCACAAATACAAAATATCCCGCGGTCTTCACGATGTCGGGGCAACGAAAATGGGAGCAAGGTATTGTGCAGCTCTTCCCTATAAAAAAGGAAATCTTCTCATTTTCGCGAATAGGTAATATAGGAGCTTACCATTTTCAAAGAAAGGGTTGTGGCTATGGCAAAAACCGTCAACTTGCACGACGTCATTGCAGGAAAAAGCGCGCCGCCAGCCTGTGATACATCGCTTGGCGTTCAATTAGTGGAAACAGGTGAAGGATATGCGAAAGGAAAGTGGACGATCGGGGAGCATTTATTAAACGGCAACGGCGTCATTATGGGCGGATTTGTCAGTGCGGCGGCCGATATTATGATGGCGTATGCGATTACGACGTTGCTCCATGAAGACCAAACATTTGCCTCGATCAACCTACATACGACGTTCCACCGCCCGACCGTTGTCGGTGAAGTGGAGGTCGAAGCAAAGGTGGAAAAATTCGGACGCACTGTTGCCTATCTGACCGCTGTCTTAACGCAAAACGGCAAAGAAGTCGCAAGCGCCGTTTCCTCGGTGATGATTATGCCTAAACGGTAAAAAAGCAGGACGACCTCCTGCTTTTTGTTTGCCAATGGGCGCGCTATTTTTGCCCAAACGTCTTCGGCATGACCACCGCCACGACTTCACCACGCGCGCAAAGTGTATCATTCGCGTACACTTCCGTATACACTTTCCACTTTTTCGGATGAATTTCTTCGACCGTGCCGATTGCTTTTAACGGAACTCCGTGTGGTGTCGGTTTCAAGAACTCTATGTTCAAGGAAGCAGTCACAAACCGCGGCGGCACTTCTCCGTCTCCTGGTTCATGGCCATTTTTGCGATGCAGCGCCAGCGCAGCCGAGCCCGTTCCGTGGCAGTCGATCAGCGAAGCGATCAATCCGCCATATACGAAGCCGGGAATGGCGATATGCTCAGGGCGCGGCGTATAAATCGTAATCGTTTTCTCCCCCTGCCATCCGGTGCGGAAATGGTGGCCGTGCTCATTCATCCGTCCGCATCCGTAGCACCAGGCAAATTCCTCTGGGTATTCGTCTTGAATCGCATGTTTTACTTGTTCTTCCATCATTCTCCCTCCCCTTTCCTTTTCAAGTATACCACATGAGCACATTACTTCCTTTTCCTTTTATTTTCCTTTACAATAGTGATAGGTTTACAGAGAATGGAAAGGACTACAGCAATGAAAGTGTTAGAAACCTATCTCGTCGCAGGACTGGCCGGTTTGCTGTTTTATCATCTCCATTCCCCGATTCCATGGATGCTTGGGGCCATTACCGGAATGCTTGTTTGGAAAACGATCATCAAGCGCCAAGTAGCGGCGCCAAAGGCGTTGTCCAACAGCGGATTGATTGTATTAGGCACTTATTTTGGACTGTCATTTACAAAAGAGACGCTGTTAACGATTGCGCCATATATTGTTCCGTTCCTCGCTGTCGCGGTGTTGCTGATTGTCATCAATATTATGAACAGCATCGCCGTGACGAAATGGACGCATATTGATAAGGTGACAAGTGTGTTTGCCTCTGTTCCGGGCGGATTGTCGGAAATGGTGGCCGCGAGCGAATCGTTCAATGCCAATACAGCACTAGTGACAATTTTTCAAACGATTCGTTTGTTAACGGTCGTTTTTCTTGTGCCCACGGCCGTTGTTCATTGGTTGAGCGGAGATGCATCGTCAGGAAGCTCAACCGCTCAGGCGGTTGCTGCCTCTGCCGATGGTCATTACGCTTGGCTTTTGTTAAGCGTTTTTGGCGCGCTTCTTTTACGAAACATCATTCCGGCGGCATACGTCGTCGGACCCCTTGCCGTAACGGCAGTGATGCATGTGGCTGGAGTGAACTTACCGCCACTGCCTGCATGGTTGATTATTTTGGCGCAAATTAGTGTCGGAATGAACATGGGAGACCGCATTACGTTAGAAGATATTAAGCTTGGCGGAAAATTTAGCTGGGTATATTTTTTGCTTGCGCTAGTATTAATTGCTCTATCGTTCGGATGCGGCTGGGCATTTGCGAAATTAACGGATCTTCCGCTGTCGACCGCGCTGTTAAGCCTCGCCCCAGGTGGACTTGTGGAAATGGTGTTAACGGCGCAAACAGTCGGCGGAGATCCGGCAATTGTCAGCTCCTTGCAATTTGTGCGGCTTCTTCTTGTCATTATCGTCGTACCGAACGTGTTGAAATGGGTATTTCGAAAATTCCCGTATATCACCGAAACGTCATGGAAAAACCGCTCTGTTCGCAACTAGAAACAGAGCGGTTTTTATCAGTTTCTTTATTTTTCCGGTTCATAAAATTCGATCCATTCACCATCCGGTCCAAGGAAGAACAAATATTTCGCCCCGTTTGGCAGCGTCGTAATATCTTCCCAGACGAGCGAAATTCCAAGGGACTGCAGCCGTTCTTTTTCTTGTTCAATTCCTTCCACGGTAAAGGCGACGTGATGCACTTTTCCTTCCGTCGGCAAATTCGGATTATACCCTTCGATCAATTCGACAATGACCGAGCCATCCAATCCTAAAAACGCTAGTTTCATCGTGCCGTTCGTATGCGTCATCTCGCTGAGCAATTCCAACCCGACTACCTCTTGATAAAACTTTTTCGATACTTCAATGTCTTTGACTTGAATGCCGACATGTTCAAATTTTTTCACTGTCATTTTCGTTCTCTTCCTTTCTATCACCTTTTTAAACTTGTGAAAATACCGCCCGCAAATATGGGGTCATATGTACCAATGAAACTCCTTTTTCTGCTAGTTGTCCAAAAATATAGCGATCAAGCGCATAAGGACCAGCGGCTTTCCACTCTTCCACTTCTGCAAGCGTCAAAATAAGATAAAAAGACTTTCCTTGTGCATACCCATACAGATGAAAAAAATTCGCGCAACAGTCAAAATACAACACTGCCTGTTTGTCAAATTGCAACAGCTGTTTTCTTATGCAGCGGGCGACATGAGAAGCGAATGATTCTGCTTTCAAGTGTGCCGCCATACAACTGCGAATCAAATCATTTTCGCGCACTCGGCGTCCCCACCTCTTTCCTTTGTATTGTACATAAAAACCCCTTTCGCCATGAATGATGCGAAAGGGGTCAGCCGTTCTTATCATCCAAAGCGAAACCGCTTTGCGGGTTGGAGCACCTTGCAAAACGCAGGTTGCTGTGGAGTCATTGAGCCCGATCTCTCATCCACTCTTGATAAGACTGTATGTAGTTTGTTTTTATCTTATCATGGTCCTTTTGTGATGACAATCATTTTTTGTTTTTCCGCAAATAGGAAGGGAAGGACAAAAGCACCCTCTCCCTCTTCTTATTATTGTGCTGCTTCTAAAAGCGGATAGAATTTGGCTAAGCGACTTTTATTCTTTCTTATTTTTTTGTTGATTATTTAGCACATAGTTTTATTTTAAATTTGGTAGACATTTGCTTCTTCATTTCCCAAAACATTGGGCATGTGCGGTATAAATGATCGTTCGCATCAGCCATTTTTGTTCTCTTTCGTCACTATTCTGTTTTTTTCGACAAAATCAAATAAAACGTGATAATATAGATAATATGGTGTAGAAAAAATTATTTCGTTCATGATTGGAGAGTTGCTTTTATATGAGGAAATATCAGATGCAAACTCCCTACATTCCGCTTTACTTTTTTATGCCTGCCGTGCAATTTATTTTTGATCTAGATGGTTATATCGTTGATATAAATGATTTTGCCGTATCGGCGCTCGGATACAAACGCGACGAGCTCATTGGCGCGCCCATTTCGATCATCGTTCATCAAGAAGATCAGCTACGCCTGAAACAACAGGCTCAGCTTATTTTTACAACTCCAGCAGATGCGGTCCATACGCTGGAGTTGCGGACGGTGACAAAGGCTGGAAACATTTTATTTATGCAAATGGGAATTCGCAAGAGGCGATCTGAAAACGGAAAAATGCTTTTCCTCGCATCATGTTATAACATGGCGGCGGAAACGTATGCAAAACAGCTGTTAGCGAAACAGAGGCATATTTTAGAGCTGGTCGTCAAACATACTCCACTGGAGGAAATTTTGACAGAGCTCGCCCAATCGGTGGAAGAAATCCGCCCGCATATCGTATGTTCGATTTTATTGGCCAATGAAGACGATAACCGGCTTTATCATGGCGCCGCTCCCAGTTTGCCGCACGCGTATGTTGACGCGATCAACGGGCTTGAAATCGGCCCGTGCGCCGGGTCATGCGGTACGGCGGCTTATCGAAAAGAGCTTGTCATCGTCAGCGATATCGAGCATGATCCGTTATGGAAAAATTATCGACATCTCGCCTTGCCTCACGGTTTGCGCGCCTGCTGGTCAATTCCGATCTTTTCTTCTAATGGAAAAGTCTTAGGAACATTTGCTATCTATCATGAGCAGCCGTGTGAGCCTCAAGACGCAGACATCGATCTCATTTATACGTTTTCTTCATTGGCAGGAATCGCGCTCGAGTATGAGAAAATGAAACAGGCGCTGCAAGAAAGCAGACAAATATATGAGTCGCTATTTCATTATAATCAAGACGCCGTTTTCTCCTTGTATCTTGATGGTTCTTTTTTTGCGGCCAATGAGGCGTGTTCCGTCATTTCCGGCTATAGCCGCGACGCGCTCTTAACGATGAAAATCGACGATTTGGTTGTCAAAGAAGATGTGCCGAAAGCAATAAAAGCGTTCCGCGATACAGCGAAAGGGCATTCATGCCATATCGAACTGCGCATTCGCCATCAGTCCGGCAGCCAACGTTATGTCAGCGTTACGTCTATTCCTATTTTCGTCAATAAAAAAATTATCGCCATTTCTTGCATTGCCAAAGATGTGACAGAACGGACCGAACAAAATGAACAAATTCGTCGTATGGCATATTATGACTCGTTGACGGGGCTTCCAAACCGGCGGCGGCTGCAAGAGCTTGCCGGCGATGCGTTTCTAAAAACGAAAGAAATGAAGCACCTTGGCGCCATTTTATATATAGATCTAGATGGATTTAAGTATATTAACGATACGCTAGGGCATCATACCGGTGATCAACTGTTGAAAAAGGTAGCGGAGCGATTGCGGGAAAAAGTGGATGATCGCGGCGACGTCGCTTATATGAGCGGCGACGAATTTATCATTTTATTAGCGCCCATCGCTAGAAATGAAGAAGCAGTGCGGACCGCGGAAGAAATATTGGCAGCCTTTACGGAGCCGTTTCGCGTCGACGCGCGTGAACTATTTCTTACGTGCAGCATCGGCATCGCTTTTTTCCAGGATCAAGACACGGATATTGATACGATCATTACGTATGCAGATATAGCGACAGACGAAGCAAAGCGAAAAGGAAAAAACGGCTATTATATTTACAATGAGTCGCTTTTGCGACAGCGGCTGCCAAATATCTTTTTGCTTAACGATCTGCATTATGCCGTGAAACAGAAACAATTGTCCGTTGTTTACCAGCCGATTGTCGATATACAGCAAAAAAAGCTTGCCGCGCTAGAAACGCTCATTCGCTGGCACCATCCCGACAAAGGAGCCATTCCTCCTAGCGAATTTATCCCGCTCGCCGAAGAAACAGGACTGATTGTCCCAATCGGTGAATGGACGGTAAGACAGGCGTGCAGGCAGCACGAACGCTGGCGGAAACAAGGACTGCCGCCGATTCGCATTGCGGTAAACGTTTCCGTGAAAGAGCTGTACGATCATCGTTTCGCCGCCCGCATCGAAGAAATTTTAGCAGAAACGAATATGGACCCAGCATGGCTTGAGCTCGAAATTACAGAAAACATTGCCGTTTACAATGAAGCGACGATTTTAAATAACTTGCGCCGCCTCAAAGAAATCGGGGTGCGCCTTGCCATCGACGATTTCGGCACAGGATATTCTTCGCTCGCTTATTTAAAACAGCTTGCAATCGATACAGTGAAAATTGATCGTTCGTTTATCGCCGACTGTCCCCACTCCTATTACGGAAGCGTGATTACAAACACGATTATTTCGCTCGCGCATCATCTTGGCATGAATGTAGTTGCTGAAGGAGTCGAGCGGATCGAGCAGCTTTCCTATTTGCGCGAGAAAGGCTGCCAAGAAGCGCAAGGCTATTTGTTCCGCCCGCCGGTGCCCGCCGTGGAGGCGACCGATCTGCTTCGTAGCGGAGTTGCCCATACATGAACGTAATCGGGATACCCTCTTCCATCATCCTTGTGCAGAAAAATGGACAATCCTTCACTTAACTTCTGAAGTGGGGGCTCTGGAGCAACCTTGTATGTTTTCGCGATTGAATATAAAACCTCAAAAAAACAACAAATGGTTTATCTCCCACTTGCTTCATTGAAGTGGGAGTGTTCTCGGCTAAAAAGAAGGGGCGGTTGCAAAAGATCGATTCCACCATCTTTTGCGTCAGCCCCTTTTTGCATCCTCCCTTATTTAAACGCCATTGCCGCTTTGACTGCTTTTTTCCACCCCGCATACAACGCTTCTCGTTTTTCTTCTGCCATTTGCGGTTCAAAGCGGCGCTCTAATTGCCACTGGGCGGCAATTTCATTGCGGTCTTTCCAATAGCCGACGGCAAGCCCGGCCAAATAGGCGGCGCCAAGCGCCGTTGTTTCATTGATGACCGGACGCTCTACCGGCACGCCGAGCATATCGCTTTGGAATTGCATTAAGAAGTTGTTTTTCACCGCTCCGCCGTCGACGCGCAGCGTTTTCAAGGCAATGCCCGAGTCCGCTTCCATCGCCGTCAGCACGTCTTTCGTCTGGTAAGCGAGCGATTCCAATGTCGCGCGAATGAAATGTTCTTTCGTCGTACCGCGCGTTAGGCCGAATACCGCACCGCGGACATCGCTATCCCAATACGGCGTGCCAAGGCCGACGAATGCCGGCACGACGTAAACGCCGTCAGTCGAGTCTACTTTTTCCGCATATGCTTCGCTGTCTGCCGCCTGCTTAATCATGCGCAACCCATCACGCAGCCACTGAATCGCCGAACCGGCGACGAAAATGCTGCCTTCAAGCGCATATTCGACTTTTCCGTCAATTCCCCAGGCAATCGTGGTTAACAAACCGTGCTGCGATTGCACCGCTTTTTCGCCCGTATTCATCAACATAAAGCACCCGGTGCCGTACGTGTTTTTCGCCATTCCTTCGGCAAAGCACGCCTGCCCGAACAGCGCCGCTTGCTGGTCGCCGGCCGCCCCGGCAATCGGCACTTCGACACCGAAGAAATGATATGGAATCGTTTTGGCATACACTTCGGAAGATGGACGCACTTCTGGAAGCATCGACTTTGGAATGCCTAAAATCGTTAAAATTTCTTCATCCCATTGCAAGGTGTGAATGTTAAATAACAATGTACGCGACGCGTTGGAATAGTCGGTAACATGGGCGCGGCCGCCGGAAAGCTTCCAAATGAGCCACGTGTCGATCGTACCGAACAATAAATCACCTTTTTCTGCTTTCTCCCGCGCTCCTTCCACGTTGTCTAAAATCCATTTTACTTTTGTCCCGGAAAAATAAGGGTCAATTAATAAACCAGTTTTCTTGCGGAATAAGTCATCATATCCTTGTTGTTTGAGTTGTTCGCAAATGTCGGCCGTCTGCCGCGATTGCCAAACAATTGCATTATAAACTGGCAACCCTGTATGTTTATCCCATACGACGGTCGTTTCCCGCTGGTTCGTAATGCCGATCGCTGCTACTTGTTCCGGCTTCACCGATGCTTCTGACAAGACGCTGGCAATCACCGCCAAAATCGATCCCCAGATTTCATTGGCATTATGCTCGACCCAGCCCGGTTTTGGAAAATATTGTGTAAATTCCTGTTGCGCGATATGAACGATTTCTCCTTTTTGATTGAACAATATGGCGCGTGAGCTTGTTGTTCCTTGGTCTAGTGACAAAATGTATTGTTCCATTACCATTTCCTCCCCCTAATTACATTAAAGCATTTTTTGGTTTATTATAGCTACTCGATGTTTTTTCTTGACTAATGAATGCAAATGCGAGTACTACTACAATTGCAATAAGCACATACCAAAATGCCGCTGTCATTTTTCCTAGAAAGACAGCTTTGTAAAATAACCCGCCAAATGAACCGCCAAGAACCGGTCCAACAACCGGAACCCATGCGTAAGACCAATTAGATGATCCTTTTTTTGGTATCGGAAGCAAAAAGTGAGCGATGCGCGGTCCTAAATCACGCGCCGGGTTAATGGCATATCCTGTCGTTCCGCCAAGAGAAAGACCAATGGCGACAATAAGAAACCCGACGATAAATGGATTTAACCCATCAGCAAATTTATTGGCACCAATTGCTAAAATGCCAAGTACTAATACAAACGTGCCAATCATTTCGCTTATTAAATTCGCAAAATAGCTTGGAACAGCCGGACTTGTTGCAAACACGCCAAGTTTTACGCCAGGGTCGTCTGTTTCTTTCCAATGAGGTAAATAATGAAGATATACAATGACAGCACCAATCATTGCACCAAGCATTTGCGCAACAATGTATTTTGGCACATCTGTCCATGGAAAATCACCGTTAAACGCTAATGCAAGCGTTAACGCTGGATTTAAATGAGCGCCGCTAAATTGACCAACCGCATATGCTGCTATTGCAACCCCAAGCCCCCATCCCATTGTAATAACGATCCAACCAGAGTTTTGCGCAAATGACTTTTTTAAGTTTACACCCGCGCAAACCCCGCCACCAAAAATAATTAGTAACGCAGTTCCAACAAGTTCAGCAACGAACGATGACATCTTTTCTCCCCCTTGTCTTTGTTTTTTGTAACTGCCTATCATCCCCATCTCTACGGTGGAAAACACCGGATGTTTTGAAAGCAGTTACATTTTTTTGGCAGAAGATAAGACAAAAACCCACACATCTTCCCTCTGAAAACAAGGAATATGTGTGGGTCTCCGATTTCTCCGCCACAAATTATTAACTTAATTATAAGATTAATCCATTTTGTAAGCGTTGTCAATAGATTTAGATTATTTTGGCAAAATTTGAATATAATCGAAATCAAGCGTATCGACCGCATCTTCAATATCGAGGCGGGTGATAAACCGGTAAGACAATCCAGGCTGTGAAGGCGGAAGCGAATCCGGTATCTGGTACGTAAACGGCATTTCCTTCCTTTCTCCTGCATCGATGCGAAACGCTCCTGCAACCGGAATCGTCGCAATGACAGTATCGGCTTCTTTCCCATCACGCAGCGTTTTTTGAACCAATTCTACATCCAGTTTTTCAATTTTTTGCTCCACCGTTCCGCCGCAAATATGAAGAATCCCCTCTATGCATTCTCCTGGTTGAAATATGGTTTTATTTAAAATCAAATCGACATACGCCGATCCGACCCCTATTCTTGACATCATTTTGCGCAATAACATCTGCCACACCTCTTGTCCATTGTTCTTTTTTGTTCTTCATATAATACGAAACAATGCGAAAGTTTGTTTCGTTATTTGCCCATAAAAAATAAACAGACTTGTGCTTTACACAGCATAAGTCTGTTCCTGCAAACGAACAGGCAAAACAAGCGATCATTTTGATACCGCTTACGGTGTAGATGGCGGTCTGTTGTTTGGCGACGGTTATTCGTACACATTTTCATTTTCAATAATATAATCAATACGAATAACTGGAATGTCGTTTCTTTCGACCTCAGCGACGATGAAGCCGATGCGGTCGTTGTAAATGCAAAATGTTTCTTGTCCTTTGCGAAACGCCGTCTCCCCGTAAGAAAGCACCATGTTGTAAATTTTATTGTCGGAAAAGTAGCGCCGGCTGACTCGATTTCCTAAGCGAATAATCACATCTTTCCCCGCGATTTTCCCGCGGTACATCCGATCCATCCTCCTTTTTCATCCCTTTTATTCCAATGTATGGCACGTTTCTTCCATCCATTCTTACTTTTTTACCTTTTACCAAACTATTTTGACGATGCCGCAAGAAATCCCTGCTTTTTTCTCCTTTTATAACTTTTTTCGGAAATTTCCTTTCTTTTTCTTGACGGTGCCCTTCCATTAGTGTATAGTAAAGTCATCACATAACAGAATATATTTCAGGCATCAGCATGGTTATGCACCTTAGATTGCTGTGGAGTATATTCCGTTATTTGATAAAAAATCTTTAAGTTAGCCAGATCGGCTAAAGGTATTAGGAGGAATTCAGTATTATGCAACGTGGTAAAGTAAAATGGTTTAACAATGAAAAAGGTTACGGTTTTATCGAAGTAGAAGGCGGTTCTGACGTATTCGTTCACTTCACAGCAATCCAAGGTGAAGGATTCAAAACGTTGGAAGAAGGCCAAGAAGTTTCTTTTGAAATCGTTCAAGGAAATCGTGGACCTCAAGCTGCTAACGTTGTCAAATTATAAGACGTTCGTTGACATAAACGAAAGAACGTAATCGAAACCAATGAGAACTGAAAGACCGGCGGTGCGCCGGTCTTTTTGTTTGGCACGCATACTTTTTCTTCTTTCGCGAACACTATCCGTTAGGGGGGATACTGATATTCATACCGACTATAACGATTTAGGGGGGATTCGTATTATGCAACATGGTAAAGTAAAATGGTTTGACAATGCAAAAGGTTATGGTTTTATCGAGGCAGAAGATGGTTCTGACGTATTCGTTCACTTCACAGCGATCCAAGGCGAAGGGTTCAAAACGTTAGAAGAAGGCGAAGAAGTTTCTTTTGAAATCGTTCAAGGAGATCGTGGACCTCAAGCTGCTAACGTTGTCAAATTATAAAGCGTTCGTTAACATAAGCGAAAGAACATACCATAAGAGCTGAAAGACCGGCGGTGCGCCGGTCTTTTTGTTTGGCACGCATACTTTTTCTTCTTTCGCGAACACTATCCGCTAGGAGGTGTTGGCAAATGGAACGGGATATCGATATTCATACCGGCTATAACGATGTTAAACAGGTCGAAATGTTTGTCGAAACGGCCGAAAAAATGGTCGGACAAGCGACGATGAGCTTGGACAAGGAGATGCTTGAAGGGGCAAAACAAGCGATCGAAAATGCCCACGCCCAGCTTTCCCGCGCCCGCACGCAAGCGACTGGCGTGGATGAAGAGTTTTTCAAACATTGCGAACAGAAGCTGGCAAGAGCAGAACACCAATTAAATGAGGCGCTGCGTTAAGCCGCTGCCATGAAAAAAAGGGCTTCCGATAGTGTGAAGTCCTTTTTTGTTATTTGGCGGAACGCGAAGAAGAGGCTAAAAGCATTGCCCCGTACTGCCGCATTTTCTCACCGACCGTGCATTGGTTGATGCAAAACGATTGCGCATATGTTTTTCCATATTCTTTGCGAAAGGTGCTTTTTAAAAAACAGCCTTCGCAATACATTTGCTGCAATTCCGTAATTTTGTCTAATATTTCTTTTCGCTTGTTTGGCTTTTTCTTGTTCATGGTTTGTCTATCCTTTCTCCGTAAGTTCCATCGTGCTTGTAATCACCTGCCCAGCGAGCGCTTGGCGAGCAAGCTGATCGGCTTCTTTATTTTGCTTTCGCGAAATCGGTTCATAAGTCGGCTCAATCCCCAATTCACTCATCTTTTCTTCGATGCGGTCAAGCCATGCGTTATAATCGTCTTCAAAACACGGCCAATCGCCGGACAGCTGCTTTAAAACAACGTGCGAATCCCCGCGGAAAGTGACTGGCAAATGATGGACACCAAGCTCCTCGAGCATTTGCATTAAAAACCAAAATGCGGCGTATTCTGCCTCATTGTTGGATTTTAACTCATCAAGCTGGAGATTGGCGCGCAAACGATACTGCCCATTGTTTTGCTTATAGTAAACAACGACACCGACCCCTCCTTTTGCAGTCGCATGGTCAAAGCCGCCGTCAAAATAAGCAATTACATCATGCGGTTCGCTTTCCATTTCTTTCAAAAGCTTGTTTAGCTCTTTTTTCGACCATATCACATCATGATGATCCATAAAATGTATTTCTTTCACCCGGCCGGTTTTTTCGAAATCTTCGGCTAATGCAAGCGCCTCTTCCGCGCGGATAAAGTCGGAAATCAGCACCACTTCGCGTTTTTTCGGCGTCATATATGTCCAGTGGATCCTAACGTCCAAACCATCGTCACCCTTCCATCGTCTATCCGTGTCGTATTTCCTATTTTTATTATACAATGATAGTCAAGAAAACAGGTAAAGCAATCCCTTTTCATTACCTATTATTATGCACGATTTGTTTAGATATCAACATTACGTATATTTTTCAAAAAAGTGTGTTCTTTTTCAGCGATTTATAGTATACTACCGTTCGACTATGTTTAGCGTTCGCAAAGGCGAAAATAGAACGGGGGGATGGGGTTGAAAAAACGCTGGATTGCCGATATCAGCCTGCTGGCAGTGACATTCGTCTGGGGAGCGACGTTTGTCGTCGTGCAAAATGCGATATCGTTTCTTGAACCACTTTCGTTTAATGCCGTCCGCTTCAGCTTGGCGGGAGTATTTTTACTACTATGGCTAGCAATTTTTCATCGCTCTCTTTTTCGGCATTATACGTTGCCACTCATTCGCGCCGGTATATGGATGGGGCTATGGCTGTTTAGCGGCTACGCGTTTCAGACGATCGGCCTGTTGTACACGACTTCGTCGAAAGCCGGATTCATTACCGGGCTCAGCGTCGTGCTTGTGCCGTTATTTTCATTTCTCTTTCTCAAACAAAAACCATCGCTTAACGCGGGAATTGGGGCGGTCATCGCCGCTATTGGCCTTTATTTTTTGACGATTGGCGACGGGAAAATGGTGCTGAACCGCGGCGATGTATTCGTATTTTTTTGCGCTCTTTCATTTGCGATGCACATTATTGTCACCGGAAAGTATTCGTCCCGCTATTCGACACTGTTATTAACGATGACGCAAATTTTTACGGTAGCCATCATGTGCGCCATATTTGCGTTTTTGTTTGAAGATGCCACGCAAATGTGGAATATCGCGGTGCTGCGGAAACAGGAAGTATGGAACGCCCTTCTCATTACGTCCTTGCTTGCCACTACCGCCGCCTTTTTAATTCAGACGAACTTTCAGAAATATACGACGGCCGCCCGCGTCGCCCTCATTTTTGCGATGGAGCCCGTCTTTGCCGCCATAACCGCCTACATTTGGGCGGGGGAGCGGCTCACCGCTTCCGGCGTCATCGGCTGCATCGGTATTTTGGGCGGCATGATTCTCGCTGAACTGCCGCTGGCGTGGATCGTTGGAAAATGGTGGCGGACAAAGCGGCATTTTACTTCATGAACCCCCTCCCACTTCATTCCATGAAGAGGTGGGAGTTTCTTGCCATCTCCATCGAAGAAGTTTTTGTGTAGGAGAAGGATGCTCCTTCCGTTCGATGTCTGCATCGGAATCTTTCTCGAGGCTCTTGACCAATGGAGCGGTCCAGCTCTTCTCCTGCTTTTTGCTTACACAGTCGGTAGAAGGTTCGTTTTTGTGATTCATCTCCCGCCTTCCCTTCGTTTCGAAGAGAGAGACTTCTCGGGAAAAATGTTAAATCGTTTGCTTCAAGGTTTCTTCTTGAGCGAGAAAAAGATATTTCTTTTTGCCGCATACTAAAAAATCCCAATCAGTGCGCCGTGAGCCGCTTTCCTATTCATATTTTCTTGCTAGCCGGTGATACTATGCCCATGGAGGTGAGAGAAATGGCAAAAAACGGCGGCAAAAATCGCGGAACAAAGGCGCCTGGCGTCAATCCGCAAGGCTTTGGCCAAGATGCAACATTGACCCCAGATCCGAAAAGCAAGCTAGAAGATGCGGCAAAACGGTCGAATACGAAATAAAAGCAGGCTTCCAATCACGGAAGCCTGCTCATTTTATTGTTTATTGTTTCACTTTCGCCAATTTTTCACGCAATACCATTTGTAAAATTCCGCCGTGGCGGTAATAGTCGATTTCCACTTCGCTATCAAAGCGGACGATCACTTCAAATTCTTTTTTCTCGCCCGTATCCGGATTTGTTGCTGTCACTTTGACAAGGTCGCGCGGTTTGACGCTTTCATCAATATGCACTTCGAATACTTCTTTGCCGGTTAAGCCGAGCGTTTCCGCGTTTTCCCCTGCTTTAAATTGCAGCGGCAGCACGCCCATGAGCACAAGGTTGGAGCGGTGGATGCGCTCAAAGCTTTCCGCAATGACCGTTTTAATGCCAAGCAAGAACGTTCCTTTTGCTGCCCAGTCGCGGGAGCTTCCCATTCCGTAATCTTTGCCGGCAATGACGACAAGCCCTGTGCCGTCTTGTTTATATTTCATGCATGCATCGTAAATCGACGTTACTTCACCTGTCGGCCAGTAAGTCGTATAGCCGCCTTCTGTGCCAGGAGCGATTTGGTTGCGGATGCGGATGTTTGCGAATGTGCCACGCATCATCACTTCATGGTTACCGCGGCGAGATCCGTAAGAGTTGAAATCTTTCGGCTCGACACCTTTCGAGATGAGATATTGACCAGCAGGTGTATTTTTGCCGATCGCTCCGGCTGGCGAAATATGGTCGGTTGTGACGGAGTCTCCGAATTTGCCGACGACGCGCAAACCTTTGAGTGGTTCCACTTTGCGCACGTCTGGCGACAAGCCTTCAAAGAACGGCGGATTTTGAATGTATGTCGAGTTTTCATCCCATTGATAAAGCGGCTCATCCGTCGTTTCGATCGCATTCCAGCGCGGATTGCCGTCGAACACGCGCTCATATTCTTTGCGGAACAATTCTGGATCGACCGCCTGTTTGACAACGGCTTTAACTTCTTCCATCGATGGCCAAATATCGCGGAAATATACGTCATTGCCATCTTTGTCTTTGCCGATTGGCTCGCTTAACAAGTCGATATCGACCGTGCCTGCGAGCGCATAAGCGACAACAAGCGGCGGCGATGCCAAATAGTTTCCTTTCACTAACGGATGGATCCGGCCTTCGAAGTTGCGGTTACCGGAAAGGACGCTTGTCACGAGCAAGTCGTTTTCAGCGATCGCTTTTTCCAACTCTGGCGCGAGCGGCCCAGAGTTACCGATACATGTCGTACAGCCGTAGCCAACGATGTTAAAGCCGATTTGTTCGAGATATGGAAGCAATCCCGAATCGCGCAAATAGCCAGTTACGACTTTCGAGCCTGGTGCAAGCGATGTTTTTACATATTTCGGAACTTGCAATCCTTTTTCCACTGCTTTTTTCGCTACTAAGCCAGCAGCAATGAGCACGTATGGGTTCGAGGTATTCGTACAGCTTGTAATCGCGGCAATGACAACGGCGCCTGTTTTCATTTTCACTTCTTCGCCGTTTAACGTTACCGTAATTTCTTTGTCGAGATCCGCTTCCGTCAATCCAAAGCCTTGGTTGCCTTGCGGCGCTTTTACCGCATCGCGGAACGCTTGTTTCATTTTCGAAAGCGGAATCAAGTCTTGCGGACGTTTCGGTCCGGACAAGTTCGTTTCAATTTCGGACAAGTTAATTTCGACTACATCCGTAAACACTGGCTCTGGCGCATCAGGAGTGTAGAATAAGCCGTTCGCTTTACAGTAGGCTTCCACTACTTGAACATGATGTTCATCGCGGCCAGTTAGGCGCAAATAGTCAAGCGCTTCTGCATCGACCGGGAAGAAACCGCATGTCGCACCGTATTCTGGCGCCATGTTGGCAATCGTTGCACGGTCTGCAAGCGGCAATGTCGCTACGCCTGGACCAAAGAATTCAACAAATTTGCCGACCACACCTTTTTTGCGAAGCACTTGCGTCACTTTTAGGGCAAGGTCTGTCGCTGTCGAACCGTCTGGCAATTTTCCTGTTAAACGGACACCGATCACTTCCGGTACCGGGAAGTAAGAAGGCTGCCCAAGCATGCCGGCTTCCGCTTCAATTCCGCCGACCCCCCAGCCAAGAACGCCAAGGCCGTTGATCATCGTCGTATGGGAGTCCGTGCCGACCAGCGTATCCGGAAACGCTTCATATTCGCCGTTGTCTCCTTCTACGGTATGAACGACGTTAGCGAGATACTCTAAGTTGACTTGGTGGACAATCCCTGTTGCCGGCGGAACAGCGCGATAGTTGTTAAATGCTTTCTGTGCCCATTTTAAAAACTTATAGCGCTCGGCGTTGCGCTCAAACTCTAAGTTCATGTTGTACTCTAACGCATCGTCCGTTCCAGCGCGGTCCACTTGCACAGAGTGGTCAATGACAAGGTCGACTGGAATTTCCGGGTTGATTTCATATGGGTCGCCGCCTAAGTCCGCCATCGCTTTGCGCATCGATGCCAAGTCCACGACAGCTGGCACACCAGTGAAGTCTTGCAAAATAACGCGCGACGGCTTAAACGGAACATCGATGTCTTTCATTTCCGGCGTTCCCCATTTGGCAAGGTTTTCGACGTGCTCTTTCTTGATCACACGTCCGTCTACTTGCCGAAGCACCGATTCCAATAACACTTTGATTGAGTATGGCAAACGGGAGATGTTGCCAATCCCTGCTTCTTCAAGCGCTTGCAAACGGTAATAGTTGTATTTTTTACCGTTTACTTCAAATGAAGAGCGGGCATTAAAAACGTCTTGTTTCGCCATATGTATTACCCCCTCACATCAATACTATACTATTTTTTCGCGGCAAAGTCGAAAAAATAGCACGAATTCTCCCAATACCCGCAAATTTGGTACGTTTTTATCTTATTATAACGAAGGATAGGTTGTAAATAGAATTTCGAAGGTTTCGTCATATTATCCCACTCCCTAGATGAGCATAAAGTTGTCTTTCGGTCGCAAACTAGTACCGGAGGTGAAGAGGATGGGCAAACGAAAAGCCAATCACGTCATTCCAGGCATGAACGCAGCAAGCGCGCAAGGAATGGGAGCCGGCTATAACGAAGAATTTTCGAACGAGCCATTGACAGAAGCGCAGCGCCAAAACAATAAGAAAAGAAAAAAGAACCAATAACCTTGCGCTTGTTCGTCATCCCAAACAAAAGGGAATGTCGGATGGTGACATTCCCTTTATCTTTTTTTTGCCAATTCATCCCCCACCTCTAAGCGAAGCATAGGTGGGGGATGAATCGGCATTTTTTGTTTTTTGTAATCGTAATAGTTGAAAAACTTTCTTCCTCTGTCATAAAATATAAACAAATATATCGAACCTACGTTCTGTTAGAGGTGGGGAAAAGATGAAAAAAGCGTATTTTTCAAGAAGATTGTATAAATCCGAAATAGATATTCTTCATGTGACGGAAACATCTTATGCATTAGAGTTATTCAATCAAGCGAAACGTTTCGCCTTTCAAACGCTGGTCCGAGAAAAACGATGGGGACGAAAATTGTATCCAAGTCTGCATATCGCTGTGAAGAAAAAGTACGGACTGAACGATTATTTCACCAACAGTGCAGTCCGAGAAGCAAATGCTCTTTTCTCCTCTCTAATGGAATTAAATAAAATACACGTTCAACAGACAGAAGAAAAAATAAAAAATTTGAAGAAAAAACGGAAAACAGAACGAACCAAACTGACAAAATTACGCAAAACCAAAGAAAGTTGTATCAAAGGAAACTTACGGTTTCCGAAAAATACAAACTTTGTTTTGCATAAGAGCGGAATCATTTCTCTTGAATTAAAAAATAGATCTTTGATTTGGATGAATTCCTATTTGTTTGAACATCGTTATTTAGATGTGAAAATTAAACAGACTAAAGCAAAAATCGGTCGTTTAAAACATCGTTTAGATAGATTAGAACAAAAAAAAGCCAAATTAAAAGAACACATTCCAAGTGTTGTTTTTGGCAGTAAAAAACTATTCAAACAACAATTTACAAAAGAAGAATTTATGAAAGATCACGAATCCTGGAGAAAACTTTTTTTAGCTGCACGAAATAAAGAAATGATCATCTCCGGCCGGAAAGATGCCGGCTCTGGAAACTTTGTGTTTCACTATAATCCAATTACAAAAGAACTTCATATGAACTCGATAACAGGAAAAGTAGTTGCCTTTTCGGGAGTAATATTCCCTTACGGCCAAGAAATTGTGGATAAAACGGTGACAGATCAAATCCAATGTAAAAACAAAAAAGAATACGGAAAACCAATCTCTTGGTCCGTGGAAGATCACGGGGAATACTATATCATCAAATGTTTGGTGAATGTAGAATCGAATCCATATATTAATTTTTCTACTTCCGATGGAGTTATTGGTGTAGATTGTAACTATAATCACATTGCTTGGACGGATGTTTCGAAAGACGGAAACTTTTTGGAAAGCGGAAAACTTTCGTTTTCGATAGAAGGGAAAACTTCTGGCCAGATTACGAAAATCATCGAAGCAGAAGTCATTGCTTTAGTGGATATTGCGGTTCGAAAGAAAAAACCTATTGTTTTGGAGAAGTTAGATACCACCTTATCCAAAACAGGAGATCGATACGGCAACAAAAAAGCAAATCGAATGAAGAGTATGTTCGCGTATCGAAAAATGATACAAGCAATCAAAAGCCGTGCCGACAAAATGGGAGTTGCTGTTATAGAAGTGAATCCAGCTTTTACTTCTGTCTCTGGGAAACTGAAATATATGCGCAAATTCGGTATCTCTATCCACCAAGCAGCTGCATTTACGATTGGCCGTCGAGGATTAGGATATAAAGAAAAAGCTCCAAAGGTGCTTAAAAAGTATGTCCCGAAAGATGCTTCTCATCATTGGAAGCATTGGTCTATTTTAGATAAAAAGTTTTCTGTTCGTACACATACACTGTACCATCTTTTTAATGTGAATCAACCATATCAAGAGATAGATGTATTTCATCCATCGTTGTTAGAAGAAGAAAAACATCAATTAATAAAAGCTTTAGCGTAATAAACAATGAGATTTCATTATCGCTTTAGCGCTTTAAAATAAAAGAACACATTGTACCAGTCTCTTACTCTCGTCACCGGAGCAGATGGCGGTTCTAGGAACTGGATGCATTGCAATGTGTTCTTTGGATGCCATACGAATGGAAGATGGTGTACCTTCTATGTGAGCTGCATCAGCAGACATATAGCTGGTCGTCCGGAAAGGACACTTCGGACATCTCGTATGGCTACTCCTCTCGTTGAACGGAGGGGGTTCTTGGGACCTTTGAGCAACAACAGTCAAAGGAAACAAGAATCCCCCACTTCCACCGGCTTTAGCCGGTAAGTGGGGATAGTTCAATGTATTTCATTGACTTCATCGACAATCGCCTGCAAGTCATTGCGAAACTTTTCGAGCTGCACCCGCTGTTTTTCCGAAGCGACTTCAAGAGCGTTGTTAATTTGTTCAAACGCCTCGTTTACCTCTTGCTTTAAATGGCTTAATTGATGGCCGTAATCGGCTTGGTCGCGCACTAAATGGTCATGCCATTCTTTTGCTTCCATCGTTGCCTTTTGCGCCGCTTGAAACGCTTCTTGTTTCGTTTTATGATAAGCCATAATTGCCTTCCTCCTTTGCTAGTGGCGGTCATTCATTACTTATCGTTTCAAACATGGCGCAAATTATACCGCGAATAATTAAAAGGGATGCCGGCATGCTAATAGACAAAAGGAGGGGGATGAACATGACCAATAAAAACACAGGCGCAGACATGCGTAAAAATGCGCCAAAAGGCGATAATCCGGGGCAGCCGGAGCCGCTAGACGGTTCAAAAAAAGTGAAAAACAAAAACCATACGCGGCAAAAACATAATTCCGGCCACGACATGTAATAAAAAATGATTTTTCGCTCCCGCCGCGAACCTCTTCGGTGATGCTGCATATGATAAACAACAGCAATACAGTTTAACAATGCGGAGGGAGCTTTCCATCGTGCATAAAAATGGCGATGAACAAAATGAGCTGCGGCAGTGGCTTGACTTGTTATGCAACGATCCGCTTGCTCCTCTGTTGGACGAAACGATCTTTCACGTCGAAGTGCTCGAAACAGAGGAAGACTATATTATCGAAGCAGAGCTTTGCCATTGTCAAAAAGAACATATTGTCGTACTGCGCGAAAGCCGTTCCCTTTCGATTCAAATCCAGAAAAACGGCCACGTGGAAAAGCAGCGGACAATTTTACTACCGTTTTCGCTTGCGGACAAACATATTTCCGCGCATTTTTCCGCACCTATTTTAGAAATTCGCATCAGCAAAAGCGCGCGACAAAATGATGTGCAGCCACAAGGCAATTCGATCATCGATATCAACGAGTAGGCTCTTACTAAAAGGGCTTTTTGTTTACATAAAATATTTATCGGAAAATCAACTTTGACGTGAAAAGCCCAGCTTAGGTTTCCCTTGCTGGGCAAACATCGATTTGCCTGTGCCCGTTTCGCCGAAAATAAGCATATGCATCCCTTTCGGCGGATAAAGGATCGCTGCTTTCCCTTGTTCGACGGCAATCGTTAAACTCGGTTGCTGGTAGGAAAGCTCATCTAATTTCGTGGCAAATATTTTTTCCGCTCCCTGTTTGGCAATGGTAAACCTCACTGGTCTTCCCGGCAGTTTTTTCGCCTTTCCTTGCCGCCACAGTTTATTTAAATCGCTGCTGACATTGGCGCGGTCAAGATGCAATGCATCCGCCAATTCCTTCGCGCTGACCCACCGATTTTCCCCTACTGTCCATTCTTTTAGTTTTTCATAGATTAGGTCGATCCGTTTCATGGCATGCTCCCCCCTATAACTATGTTACGAGACAGAAGGGGGAAAATACTTGTTATTACAAAAACAGCCGTACATATAACAACGTTTCGACTACTGGCTGCTTTCATGCAAAAAAGAGGATATCCCCTCTTTTCGCGGGGGATATCCTCTTTTATTTTGCGAACACATGATGTCCGATGCGGATCGTGACTGGTCTTGACAACATCCATTTATCTTTTGTGATTTTTGGATTATAAAAGTAGAGCGAACCGCGTTGATCGTTCGGAAATAGCGATAGCGCCTTATCAACCGCAGCGTAATCCTGCTTTGTCGGCTGAATGTGGGTAAGCTTTCCTGTTTTTACTGGTACAAACGCGTAGCCTGATTTTGTTTTTTGATAAATGACACCTTTGACCGTATTTGGAAAGTCAGGATGTTTGACGCGGTTGAAAATGACGAGCGCGACTTCCACTTTTCCGGCAAATGGCTCGCTAAAGCCGGTTTCCGCTTGGACAAGCTGTGCCAACAGTTTTCGCTCTTCAGCGCTAATCGAAATCGTTCGCTTTTTGGAAGAAGAGCTCGCTATCGGCGAAGCTGCAGCAAGGCGCGGCACTTTAATTCTCTCGCCCGCATAAAGAACATCGCTTTTGCGGCCGTTTAATGATTTTAACGCCGAAATAGTAGTTTTATATGTTTTGGCAATCTTGGAAAACGTATCGCCTTTCTTT